>JAKOGY010000248.1 GCA_028658405.1 Dolichospermum sp. ST_sed8
TTTTGAAGCATAAAATGGACATCGGCTTTGTGAAGCATAAAGTGAGCCAAAAGCTTATTTTATGCTTCAAGTCACAATATACGTCATCAAATTTTGGTAAGTGGAGGTGAAATGCACTCTGACTGCGAAACCATTTTACTTGATAATAGAAGTCAACAGCAGGATGTTTGGGGTGCGTAATTATTTAAACTCCAATATTGCTATTTGCGTATTTATATTGAGAAAAACCTGGATATATACTTCAATAGCAAGATAATAATTATACTTAACTACTTGTGTTATACTTCCTTAATTGCGATAGCGAAGCGCGACCTAGGAATTACCTAGCTGCTTCCTCTTAAAATACTCACGCCCGAATCACAGTAATCGCCCGTTGATTTTCTGTCACCACAACCTGTGTTGATAAACGTTCTTCCATTGGTAGGGCATTTTTACGCCTGTCAAACACAAATAACCAACCAAAATCTAACCCTAAACGCCCTAAATAGGATTCTAATTGCTCAATACCATCAGTTTGGGGGTCACGCTTTTTCTCGCGCCATACCTTTAACTCCATACCTAATGTTACATCTTTATACCGCAGACATAAATCCATTCTGTCACTACCAATTGCATATTCCCTCTCCAGAGTTCCACCACCGTTAACAACACGATGCAAGAAAGCCATTAAGACAATATGCGGTGCGATTTCATGATAGCCAGTGCTACCTAATAACGGTTCTCCATGCTGTCGCCAAAACTTGAGAAATGCTGCAAGTAGTGTATCTAGATTTAATTCCCCTTCTGGGTTTAACCAAGTTGGTGCAATCCTTGGTAGGGAAGCCATTGGTGTCACAGTTAATACCCTGGGTAAAACTTCCTGATAAATTGGATTAGCAATGGTTAATCCACCTTGGGGGTGCATTTTACACAAACCCAAATCAATCACAAATTGAATATCATCGTTGGGTATATTCCCCAATTCCAAACCCGCTAACATTGGCTCGATAATCGCTTTTATCCTTGGTTCTCGTAAGCGTTCGGCTAAACTATCGAGATGAGTATCTTGACGGGCAATTAATATTTCTTTAGCTTGTAAAATATCTTCTTTTGTAATAGCAATATTTCTATCTTTAACCATTTTTTCCACAACTTCTTTAGCAAGAGCATTAACTAACCAAGGTTGTCCCTGAGTTAACTCAAAGGCTGTGGCTGTGGCTTCTGAAGTGAAAATTTGTCCTGTTTCTTCTGTATGCTGTTGATATAGTTCTTGCACCTCTACAGCATTAAAATTTCTCAGAGTAATAGAACTGACTTTAATATTAAAAGGACTGGATGTGTTTAATCTGTCACTACCACCCGATGCCACCTTATAATCTCGCACATCGCGTAAACCAATTAATCCTACGGAAGAGGGAAAATTTTCTGGACGATTGGGAAAACCATCTCGTAATTGCCTTAGTACGGAAATTAGAGTTTCATCTTGCAAAGAATCAATTTCATCAATCAATACTACCAAAGGGCGGGGTGAAGCTTTTGCCCAATCTTGGAAAAAAGCCCTAATTCTATTTCCTGGATTTTCCTCTTGCCATTGTTTAACAGGTGGTTGTAATTCCTGCGGTAATCGAACGGAAATTGTATCATACCAAGTTCCCAAAATCGCTAATTCTGCTGCACTGGGGTCATGATTAAAAGCACTTCCCACCTCTGCCGATACCATCACTGCTGCATAACTTCCAGTTGCGGTAAGTTGCTGCGCTAGGGCTAACATTGCCGTTGTTTTCCCCGTTTGTCGCGGTGCATGAACGACAAAATAACTTTCTTGTTCAATTAGCATGGATAAGTCGGGGAGACGACTTGTTGCTGAGAGCGTATAGTGTTTATCAGTTTTACACGGACCTGCAATATTAAACCAGCGAGACATGGGATTTTGGCAGTTGGCGGACACTTTGAGTGTAGACTATTTTAGGATTGGGGATTTTTGTCAAGATAGCGCTTGCCTGCTGAGTAAACTAACGATCGCCACCACCAATTGATCGGGTTCAATGGGCTTGGCAATGTGTTTCTGAAAGCCTGCGGCGATCGCTTGTTGCTGATCAATTTCTCCAGCGTAGGCAGTCAGAGCGATCGCCGGAACCTGCCCTCCCTGATCTGGGGACAGAGACCGCACCTGTCTGAGCAGCATATAGCCATCGACTTCTGGCATTCCAATATCACTCACTACCACATCGGGCTGAAATGACTCCAGGACATTGAGAAATTCAGCGGCAGAGGCGACGGTTATTGCTTCGGCTCCAGCCTGAGCAATGACCATCGAAACGAGTTCGCGGCTATCTGGATCGTCGTCAATGATCAGCACGCGGATGCCAGTTAGATCCAGGTTTTGCTCTGGCGATGGGCTAGATTGATTTTCCTTTGAGTTGACGTTGAGCAGGGGTAGCCTGACAGTAAAAGTAGCTCCTTTCCCTTCCCCAGGGCTGTCAGCGGTGACGGTGCCGCCGTGGGCTTCGACCAGTTGATAGACGATCGCCATGCCCAACCCTAGCCCCCCGTGTTTACGAGTCACGGAAGCATCTTCCTGACGGAACGACTCAAAGATGTGGGGCAGAAAGTCTGGACTGATGCCTTTGCCCGTGTCTATGATGGTTATCTGTGCCTGGTTGTCAATTTGCTCTAGCCGAATGTCGATGCGTCCGCCGCTGGGGGTAAACTTAACTGCGTTCGTGAGCAAGTTCCAAACAATTTGCTGGAGCCGAACGTTATCTCCCGAAACTTGCCCGATATCCCATAGCACGGGATTAATTTGAATGGATTTGGCGATCGCGGCAGTCTGCACGGTATCGATCGCAGATTTAATCAACCCTAACAAATTAACCGGAGCAGCATTCAGACTCAGCTTGCCGCGCAACACGCGAGCCATATCGAGCAAGTCATCTATTAGTCTACATTGCGTTTTGACATTTCGCTCTATTGTTTCTAATGCGGCAATGGTTTTGGTTTCATCGAGTCTGCGAGTTTGCAGCAGTTTTGTCCAGCCTAAGATCGGGCTGAGAGGCGATCGCAATTCGTGAGATAGCACGGTTAGAAACTCGTCTTTGATGTGGTTGATTCGTTCTGATTCCGCTAAGGCAGCTTGTTTATGTTGTAGGATCAGCTCACGATCATGTTGAAGTTGAACGCGATCGGTAATGTCTCGGGAAGTCGCTAATAGTTGATTGACTTGTCCTTCCTGATCCAACATCGGAGTCACAATCACATCCCACCATTTTGGTGTCCCTTTTGCAGTCAGACAAAAGCCCAGAAATCTACTTGTCTCTTTTGACTTTGCCACCGCAATCGCTGCTTCTACCTTTTGCCGAGATTCGTCTTGCCAAAAATTGACCCAATTTGTGTTTAGATAGGGAGTTAAATCGTCAATCTCCAGCAAGCACAGCCCTCCCGCATTTATATATAAGATTTGGGCATCGAGATCAAGGACTTTGATGCAGTCACGACTGCTCTCTAACACCTGTTTTCTAAACTCCTCACTCTGACGCAGTACCTCCTCTGCGCGTTTGCGCTCCGCGAGTTCGTTTTTGACTTGCTGATAAAGCTCTGCTTGGCGGATGGCAACGCTGACCTGTATGGACAACTGCTGAAGTAAATCAATCTCTAACGATCGCCACTGACGAGGGGCAGCACAGTGATGAGCAATCAGCACACCCCAAAAATGGTTGTCGTGCAAAATAGGTGCCACTAGATTCGCTCTGACTTGAAGCCCCTCCAAGAGTTTAACGTAGCATGGATTGATGCTGCCATCGTAAATATCGGCTTTAACACTCACTCTTCCTTGAAGCTGGGGATCAACATAGCTCTCGACAAAACAGGGATCATATATCTGCTCTGACAGAATCGATCGCCAGTCTGCGCCCACAGATTCTGCTACTACCCTGCCGTTGTCGTTGTCGTCTGGATCTACCTGGAACACGATCACGCGATCGGTCTGAAGAAATTGCCGCACTTCCGTGACGGTAGTGTGTAAAATCTCGTCTAAGTCGAGCGAGCGAGAGACTTTCTGCGAAATCTGGGCGATGACCCGCTCTCGATCAATGCGCTCTTGGAGTTGAGTTTGGATCTGTACCGTCTTAATCGTTGCATCCAAAGCCAGTTTCAGACCCTCCGAAGTAATTTGTTCCTTAACCAGATAATCTTGTACACCCCCCTTGATCGCCTGGACGGCGATCGCTTCGCTGCCAACGCCTGTCATCATCACAATTGACATAGGCGTTTGCGGTTGCTGAGTTTGCAGGGAAACGAGAAATTCTAGCCCGTCCATGTCGGGAAGTTGATAATCGAGCAACACTACATCTGGCTCGTGCTGTCGCCAAAGATTCAATCCTTCTTTACCCAGACTTGCCTCTATGATCGTGTAGTCATAGTCGTGATCGCGCAGCAAATATCGTCTGTACGTCTCGCGGTCTTCTGGGCTGTCTTCTACAATCAAGATAGTGCGATGGAGTTGAGTGTTCATACGTAATTTTTGTTAATTACAAGCCCCATCCTTCTTCAAGGTGGGGTTATTGACTAGCGTGGTTTTACCACATCAGTGGGAAGAATCGTAGTATCAAACCAGTAGTCTATTAAAATTTGAATACTATGCTTTAATCGGTTAAAATCCATAGGTTTGACAATATAGCTATTAACACCCTGTCTATAACAGGCTTCAATATCTTTGGGATTGTTAGAAGTTGTAAATATAACAACCGGAATTAACTTCATATTCTCATCTTGTTTAATTTTTTGCAATACTTCTCGTCCGTCCGTTCCGGGTAAGTTGAGATCGAGCAAAATCAGTCCTAGACGCGGGGCGATTTGGGCATCAGCGTAGCGACCTGTGCGATACAGAAATGCTAGAGCGTCATCGCCATCCACACAGCGATAAATCGGGATTGTCAACGGCGATCGCCGGACATAGCGTTGGAATGCTTCAAAATCTTCATTGCTGTCTTCAACGACTAATAAGAGCGGGGGTTTCTGGATCGCGGTAACAGATAATTCACTCATGATTGCCCTCTTACTGCCAGCGTGAAGTAAAACGTGCTACCTTCATCGAGAGTTGATTTCACCCAGATTTTTCCTCCATGTCGCTCGACGATCTTTTTCACAATTGTCAAACCTGCCCCCGTTCCACCGCCATACTGGTCATGAGTATGCAGCCGTTTGAAAATTTGAAACACTCGCTCCAAATGCTGAGGCGGAATGCCAATGCCATTGTCACGGATATAAAAGGTGTAAAGTAACGGGTTTTGAGGATCGCCTCCGTCTGACTCAATGAAACCAATTTCTACCCATTTCTCAGATTTGTCATTGTATTTAATGGCATTGGTAAGCAGGTTGGTGAATAACTCACTCATTTGGCCGCGATCGCAGCAGATCGTCGGCAAGGGACGAGGAAACCGGAACTTGATCAAGCTCTGCGGCTGACTGATTCCCAAGGTATCTATCGCTTGTTGCGCCACTTCATTGAGGTTGGTGGATTGGCAAGAGAGTTCGGCGCGTCCGAGTTGAGAATAGTGCAGCAGTGAATTAATCAGATCTTCCATTCGCTGAGTCAGCCGCACGACGGTATGCAGTTTGGCAACTCCATCAGCATCCAACACTTCTGCATAATCCTCCATCAAGAAATTGGAGTAGTTGTGAATCCCTCGGAGTGGTTCCTTGAGATCATGAGAGGCAATGTAGGCAAACGAATCCAGTTCAATGTTGCTGCGCTCTAGCTCCAGGTTGATTTTTGCCAAATTGTCCGCCTGCTTGAGAATCACGCCCACAATCAGGCTCCGCAGTTCGTCTACCACTTCGATTTCACAAGCTTTCCAAGGTAATGAGTAACCCTGTACCGTTTCTTGCCATTTTTCAAATGATTTGCGCGGTAATAGCCTTCTTTCTCCGCTGTTTGTCACTTCTACAGGGTTGTTGGGGTTGCCGGCCCAATTCACGGTTTGAATTACCTCTGGGCGAAACCAGAAAATGTAATTTTGGTGGAACCCAGAGAGTTCTAGCGCCAATAGCCCACTGGCAACTGCCTTAAAAGATGCTGCTGCGGGGTAAAGCTGAAAGAGCGATCGCGTCTGAAACAGGTTGTGTTGAATCTGAGTTTTGACCCAATCTCGTAGGGCTGTCAATTCAGTTTCTGGTGGCGTTTGACCGATGCGAATAATTTGATCTACCGTACAAATTGCCGCTCCTGATGCGCTAACGAGATCAAGCAAATTTGAGTCTAGTTGGAGCAACCCATCCACAAAGCGTTCTGACTGAGACAGTGATTCGACTAGTTTGCCTTGCAGTGACTTCAAGGTTATTTTGTAGTCTAAGTCTTCACGAGCTTCCTTGTTAGACAGTTCCACCGACATCACTTGACCCACAAACTCACACATCATCCGCACACCATAAGGCACGTAGCGAGGAGTTGAATGATGACAGACAATCAGCCCCCACATCTTTTGCTCTTGAATCAGAGAAATTGACATGGAAGCCCCAACTCCCATGTTGCTGAGGTATTCCAGATGACCAGGAGACACACTCCGCAGCACCGATAAACTTAAATCTGTAGGGCGATCGTCCACTGGATTGTGCGCTGGGACTAACGCGCTCGGCTGATAGGTAACATCAGGAATTAACCGCAGCCAGTTGAGGGTGTAAAGCTGTTTTGCTTGGTCAGGAATGTCACTCTGAGGGTAGTATAAGCCTAGATAAGAAGTCAGATCGTCTGCCCGAACTTCTGCGATTACTTGCCCGGCTCCTTCTGCATCAAACCGATAGACCATGACGCGATCAAAACCCGTGATCTTCTGCACTTCTTTCACTACTGCATCGGACATCGACCGCAAGGTGGGAGCCTTTTGAATCTTGGTAATCATGCCTTTAACACGCTGGTAAAACTCAAAAAAATCTGCCTTCTGGCTTTCCTGTTTGGGTTCTAATTCCAAAAAAATTAGCGCATTCTGGCGATGTACAATTCCATCAAACAGTAACACTTCGGTTGCACTTTCGATGGAGATATCCAACGGATTTACATGATCAAAATCTTCGCTTAAGCATTGCCGAATTGCAGCAATCTGCTTGGGAGCAAGTAAGGTCAATAACAGTTTACCTAATAATTCATCAGGAGAAATACGGATTAATTCAAGCGTGTTGCTACTAACCTGGATGATAGTCAAGTCAGGTTCTTGCAACACCAACAGCACGCCGTGGGGCTGAATTAGTCCCGGAATATGAATCGGTTCGTGGTTGCAATCGGCTAAGTCAACATCTTGATGGGTCATAAAGGATTATAAATACGAGACATAATCTCAAAAGCGGAGAACTAAGAGGGGGCATACAAATGCTTCGTTTCCCCTGGTAATTATCTAAACGCAGATATTGCTATATTAATTCTATTTGATTTATAAATACAGGTTCAGATACCCAACTTCTTGAAGAAGTCGGGTATCTTGATTCAAAAATCTAGGACTATTGACACTCTGCGGTCTAAAGACACGCAGATTCTTTAAGACCTGCTTAAAAAAGATAGTCAATTATCCTCCTAGACGCTCAAGGCAACTACCAGTACGACAGGTATTGCAATTGCGCTTACTTTTGATTTTTTTGCTGCTTTTGTGAGTCCATCAATTTTTAATGTTAAACGCT
>JAKOGY010000249.1 GCA_028658405.1 Dolichospermum sp. ST_sed8
AAAAGAAGCAGACTTTATTGCTGATGTGCGAACTGTTGTTTTTATTTCATACCTAACAACAAACTTGTTTATCGTGGCAGGCGTTCTACGCCACTGGCACGATTGATGGGTTTGAAGCAGGGTTACGTCGCAATAGACGCTTAACTGGTGCGGCCAGTACCCTGCTTACTTCCGAGGAGAGCCTTCAATTCTCAACGGAATCCCTTAAAAACCAGCATTGACGAGGATGCTGGTGACCAGTGGCCACTGGGCTTCTGCAGAAGCTCCAGAAGCTTAGCACCATTCACTTGCGTCGTGCAGTCAGCTCCAAATATTCTTCTTTCCATTGTTCAAACGCAGCCTTTGCAAGGCGAGCTTCCTCGCTGTTCTGTCCATATACCCTGCTACTCTCTTCAACGGCACTAGAGGCTTTCAGGGCCTGGTCCCAAGCTTTTTCTATGGCACGAGACAAAGCCATGGGAACAAAGGAAAGTCTTCATAGTCTATTGTTCCGCTTTCATCTCTCGCTCTCTTTTCAACGCTTGCTGAAACTTCTTCAGACGAGGAAGAAGCGATGGCTGGTAAAAATGGTCAGCAGCAAGAAGCTGTAATGCCGTCTGCTTATTGCTTTCCAGCAAGGCAATTAAATATGCAGCATCTTTAGACGATAGTTCAAACGGAGTCATTTTTCACGAAATGCAAAAATTACCAAATCTTGAAAATTCTAGTGGCATTAACGGACTAAGCTTTCTAACCAATGCAAATCATCTTCTTTTGACGCTTCCAAGATGGCAGCAGCGAGAGCAAAGCAGAAGTCATCCACGCCTACTTCTTTACCGCCTGTTACTGACCATTGTCCACTTTGTCGATACAGAACGTTTAGGTTTTTGAGCTGACGAATGGCGCGTTCATGCGGGTAGATATCTACTAGACCAGCATTGAGTAGTTCCTTCATCTTGCTAAATGCTTTCATCTTGGTACTGACTGACCAAGTAAGTTCTCGGATGGGAAAGTCGCCCGACAAGCTTTGAATGGTGGCTGAACTATTAAATTGGTCGAGAACGATGCTGTCAAACTGGTAAATCTTATGGTGCTCTCGTATCCAGTCTTCGACTGCTTGAATGCTGACTTCTTTTTTGCCATTGATCTCAAAATCTGCCATGAAGGTATGAAACTTATCCACCACTAAAGTTTCCTTGTCAAAATGCACAATGCAAGAAACGTATTCGTCACGCCCTACGCCACCACGAGCAGGGTCTAGCGCGAGCACGTACTTGCCCATAATCTGCCTATCAGGAAGCAGTATGCCTCTTTCCTTGTTAATGGCAGCATCTACGATTTCAGAAGCAAGCAGTGAAGATTTATTGCCCCTAAACCTGGCTCCATATTCTGTCCAGAATTTATCTTCGTCTCGTTTCTGTTCTGCCTGTAGGAATGGGCAGCCCCATGGCAAGTTTGGATTGATCTCCCACGTTGGAATGTTTTTGGCTTGCATAAAAGGAAACTCGCCGCTTTCAGCCTCCTTGAAATGCTGATAAAATAATCCATCGGTCAACCATGGGGAGGATAGCTCCAGGATGCGCCCGTTGTCTCCAAACTGAGCAATGGACGGCGAGAGAGCATCGTAAATAGCTTTAGCGCCACGGTTGGCGTCGCCTTCTAGTTGGAAGGCAAGCTCGTCAAATACGCACATGACTACCGCCTTGCCTCGTGATGCACGAGCAGAAGCAGGAATGGCTTGGAATACACAGCCATTGCTCACTTCGATTTCAGTGGCAGTCTCCCTGGTGATTTCAGTGCCGAGGGGACTGTCTAGTACTAACTGGCGAATGTTATTTAGTGCAATCTTTGCCTGTTGCTGGTCGTTAGCGATGGTAACAATGTACCATTTCTCGTTCTTCCGTACTTTGCGCTTGTAGCTACCTTCTAGAACGAAGCAGGCATATACGGCTGCAATAGAAGCCATGAGAGTTTTGCCAGAGCGCCGACCAAGAGCCCAGCAAGCATGGCTTTTCCCACCCCCGAAATATTCATCAAGAATTTCCTCTTGCTTTGGCCATAGAGGAGTATTTAATACGTGCTTGGCAAAATCAGAGCACTTGAGCTTCGACATTTAAACTTTCCATGGGGGACAGGGCTTCTTTAGGGACGAAATACGCGGGACGACCACGAGCAGGATCAGCCCAGAATTCTTCTTTCATTGCATCCCTTCCATAACACCAACCATGGAGAAACGTTTTTTGACTTTCAATGGTCACAAGAACAAATTTTTTACAAGCGTCTTCATTTTTTTGCACAATCAGGTCATATTGATGCTTACTGCGAGTCTTCACATCAATCCCTGGTAAATCGTCAGACCCACGGCGAGCTTCCGTTTCCTTGAACAAATGCTCTTTCATGCCAAGATACGAAGCTACCGCTACTTCCCCTGCAGCGCCAAGCAGATGAATGTCAAGGGCTTTGCTTCCTTTCCATGCGCCACCATTACGCCCACGTAAGCCTTTCGCTTCGTTTACGCCTTGTCGCCTCATGCCTTCTTCCCTTGCAAGGCTTCTTTCTTCCTCAGAAAAGACAAACGAAATTGGCGTGGGCATAAGAGGAAAGAGTTCAAGCCCATCTTAGCCATTGCTAGCATAGATGCAACGCACACTAAGCTGAACAATGTCGGAAGAACTGGTGGATCTAGGTCACAATGGCGACAGTACGCTTCGGGCTGACGGCCTGGTGAATGCCTTGACGGGCATGGGCACTCGTCGGGACAAGAGCCAATACACCAGTTCTACCCCCATCGTCTTTCTCACACAGGAAGAGCTTGAAAACCTCTATAGCGAGTGGATTCCTAAGCGCATCGTCGATATTGTTGCCGAACAATCCACAAGGAAGGGCTTCAAAGTATTGTTTGGTGGCGAAGGAGCAGCGGCGGAAGAAGTAAGTGGCATTGAACAAGTGATTGAGGATTTGTACATCCTTGAAAATCTTGGCTTGGCTTCTAAGAATGCGCGGTTGTTTGGTGGGGCTGTAATTCTGCTTTACATCGACGATGGTCGCTCTGCTGACCAGCCAGTGGACTATAGAAACATTCGTTCCGTTGAAGGGATGGAAGTGCTAGATCGCTGGCAGATTGCGCCAGTAATTAGCGAAGATTCGCTCTACGATTATTCCAAGGCAACGCATTATCAAATCATCTCTGGCGATCTCATTCGTCAACCACAACTAACTTATATTCACAAGGACAGAATTCTTAGGTTCGACGGTGAATGGCTCCCATATCGCATTAGGCAGAGGAACTATGGATGGGGAATGAGCACTTTGCAAAGTGCTTACGACAGCTTCCGTTTTTATTCAACTGGCATTAGTTCTGCGGCGACGTTGTTAACGGAGTTTGACATCTTCGTGCATAAACTTCGCGGGCTCTCTTCCATGCTTGCTGCTGGTAAAGAGAAAGACGTGCGTGATCGTTTGGTGCTAAATGATATGAGCAAGAGCATTTATCGCGGCTATGCCATTGATGCTGAAAAGGAAGAGCTTGAATTTATTAGTCGTAACTTTGGTGGCGTAGGTGAAATTCTAGAAAAGCTTCGCATTGATATTATTGGCGCCTCACAAATTCCTCATACTATTTTGTTTGGTGAAAGCCCTGGAGGGCTTGGCTCCACTGGCCGCAGTGAAGAGCGTGACTTTGCAAAACATCTAGGCGACTACCAGGCTTCGCACTATAAGCGTCCGCTGCAGCAGCTCATGAAGATGATCATGCTTAGCAAAGACGGCCCAACTGAAGGCAGGCTTCCTGAATCTTGGCGGGTGAAGTTTAACGATTTGTTTGAGCTGAACGAAAGGGAAAAGGCAGACGTGCGTGCTCGCGTGGCAGCCGTAGATGGTCGCTACATCCAACTTGGCGTTCTGCATCCGCAGGAAGTAGCAGATGCGCGTTACGGCGGCTCTGAGTGGTCAATGGAACTAACTCTTGACCCATCGCTCCCCCGTGAGCTACCGCAGGCTCCTGGACAGAAAGAAGTGCCTCCTGGCGGACGTGACCCCATGAACGAAGAGAATGGCACGCTGCCAATGGACGGCACAAGGGAAGTGGAAGATAGCGCTGGCCTGTATCTACCAGGAGATCTAGAGCACGAACGCGGGGATGTTACCTTCACGGACAAAGCCCTTCATAGTCGTGCAGTAGCTGCAGCAAAGGCAAAGTTCAAAGTGTGGCCGTCTGCTTATGCCAGTGGTTATGTAGTCCAACAGTACAAGCGCATGTACAAGGAGAAGCATGGTTCCACTAGTGGCGCGTTTAGAGGGGGCGATGGCGAAATCCATGCTGATGATCTTGGTCAGTGGTTTAAGGAAGGCTGGGTACGAATTGGTGCCAATGGTGAAATTATGGGACCATGCGGAGGGCGTGGTGAAAAGGAAGGTAAGCCTAAGTGTCTTCCCGAGGCCAAAGCTCAAGCGATGTCCAAGGAAGAGCGTCAAACTATCGTAGCCCGCAAGCGTAAAGCTGACCCTGATCCTGATCGTCGCGGACCAGCAAGGCTTGTCAGCAGCAAAGTGGATGCCATTGACCCTATGAAAGTGGAAGGGCTAATGCTTGCTGATATTGATGAAGCTGCATTCATCTCAGACGAGGACATTGAAGATGCCATGAAACAATGGAAAGAAGAAGCTCCAGCACAGTTCAAAGAGCTGCTAGAGGCTGACAATGCTGAATGATCTATCCTCGTTCAGTAGCGTCGTTATGTCCACCAGGATGGACGCTGAATGGTCTTATGACCGCATAAGTGGTCGTTACCGTGACGAGAAAGGCCGTTTTCTCAGCAAGGCGTCAGTGGGCAAGCTCGTCGATGGTCGCATTGATAAGCTAGAAACGCAGCTCAAGCGTTTCACGCGGATGTTAGGCGATGGTTCAATTACGCTTGATCAATGGCAAGGTAGTGTCCGCGAAGCAATTAAAGCAGCGCATATTCAAGCGGCGACCATTGGTTACGGCGGACGAAGTGAAATGGGCAGCGCAGAATACGGTCGTATCGGCCAGAGGCTTCGCGCAGAATACACTTATCTACAAGGTTTTGTACGTGACCTTCTGGATGGCCGTATTTCTGCCCCTATGGCTACTGCTCGTATTGGCCTCTATGCTCAGAGCGTGCGGGGCTCTTATTGGCAAGGCACGGAAATGCGCGAGCAACAACGTGGATTTTCGTTGATGCGTCGCATCTTGGATGCTCAAGCCGTACATTGTCAAGATTGCCTTGGTTATGCAGCGCGTGGCATAGTTTCTATCGGCAGTGTTCCCATGCCTGGTGTGCGTTGTGCATGTGGCGCACGATGCAAATGCACTGTCAAATACTTTAGGCAGCAGCCACAAGCTGTGCCAGTATAGTAAAACAAAGTTTGACGCCCATGAAAGTCCTCGTAGGAGATACTGGTCTAATTGGCAGCGTTTTGCAGCAATCTACCAACTTCGACGCCACCTTTAATTCCAGTAATATTCACGAGCTGCCGGGCATTGCCAATATGCCGGGACAAGTGGACGAGCTGTATCTTGCATGTCTGCCCGCGACGAAGTGGCTGGTCAATCAAGACGCAGCAAAAGATTTGAATAACATTCTCTCCATTGTCGATGTATTGACGACAGTTTGGGCGACAAAAGTAATTCTTATCTCCACTATTGACATTTATCAACATACCAACTGCGGGGCAAGTGAAGATTTTTGGACACATTTTGGCCCATTAGGCTACGGTGCCAATAGGCTTCTGTTTGAAACACTTGTTCAAGACACGCTTGCTTTTAACACTTGCATCGTGCGGTTACCTGCTGTCTTTCATCCGCTAATTAAAAAGAATATTTTATTTGACTTGCTTAATGATAATAACGTGGGGCAAATTAATGGCAACTCGGCCTACCAGTGGTATCCGCTTAATCGTCTATGGCAAGATATTCAAGCAGTAAAAAACGAAGGCGTAATTAATTTGTTCCCGCCCCCCATTGAAACCTTGGAAATTATTGACAAATTTTTTCCGAATGCGGAAATCGCTTCTGGGAATCGGATTTCTTACGACTATTGCACCACTGCTACGGAAAGTGGCTATTGGCTTTCCAAGGATGAAGTGATGCAAGAGATGGAGGCATTTATCAATGAAGCTCGGAGTTAGCGCGATTGGCTGGGAAGTCGAAGACCATTCTGAAATTGTGTTGCATCTCCCCGATGGTATTGAACTATTGGAAGCAGTGCCTTTTAAAAGACACAGTCGATTTTCTGGCTGCCTACAAAAATATTCAGCTCAATCGTTGTTCTATGGCATGGACATTGATGCGTTTGGGAACGAACAAGCTTTTGATTTGTGCTTCGCAAAATTAATGGCGATGGCGCAAAAATATGAATGGAAAAGAATGGTGCTTGGCAGTCCAGGCTTGCGCAAAGGCGACAGGCATTATTTAATGGACGCGCTTGCAAGAAACAACAATGCGCTTGCTGCTATTGATTGCATTGTTTGCATTGAACCCGTGGCTAGGCCATACGGGGGGGAATACTTTTTTACAGTTGAAGAAATTGTTCAAAGCCTTGCCGAGTATTCTTTATCGCATGTGGCAACAATGATCGACACAAACAGTGCATGGCTAGAGAGTCAATGGCCAGAAGATGTGCTTATTCAATACTTTCCATACATTAAGCATGTCCACATTAGTGACCAAAATATTGGCGCCATCATCTGCCAGGACAAGCATGAACGCTTTGCAGATGCATTGCGTAATACGGGGTATGAAGGCGGAGTAATTCGTGAGCTATTAAAGGCAAAAAATTATCCAGGCGAGTACGATTATTTTGCTCAAATTTATAAACCACCTAGCGCCTGGAGCACTCGCTCTTCAATTAAGTAGATGCCTTGAATTTTGCCTGTGTAGCAAGACAGAAGATTATCTTGTTGCTTAAATAATGGTGCTCGATAGGCGCTGGCATTACTTCGCTTGCTTTTCATTGAAAGTACAATACTGTCCCGAGAGAGATGCTCTGAAAAATCAGGCCAGTAATGACGAACATGATTTTCTGCTTTATGTCTAAGTTGTTCCAAGTGTTCGACTGATGGTTCTTCTCTGATGGGCACAATTGATTCTGTCGCAACGCTATGCACTACATGACTTAAGGAAATGGTGCCATCATGGAATGGATAGAAAGAAAACAATGGTCCATCAATGTAAGTGAGAGCACCAAAGGGCAAAGGTTTTTGGACGTTATAAAGAAACATTGCTACTGTTTCAAAATATTCATTGTTTGATGGTTTTAATAGTGCATTATTAGTGCAATCAATTACCAAGTCAAAGTCGCACTTTAATTTTGCCACGTCCTTTGATGTAAATTCATTCTGCCTGAACAATGGAGACAGTTGATCAGAAAAGAATTTCTTGGCCTCTACGGGAGAAATGTAGCGTTCCTGCGTGCGCCAAACCATAGAAGTGTCATGAAGGAAACTGGTTTCAACTTCCTCGTGCTTCCAAAACAATGGAGGGAAAATAGTCTTAATGGTTCCAGAATCTAAAAGGCTCTCATCCTCTGGCACTGCGTACAAATTATCTTTTACAGCATAAGTAAGCGCTCCATATTCATGCATAAAGCGATCAAAAGTAAGCCGACATAATGCGCGTGTCGCGG
>JAKOGY010000024.1 GCA_028658405.1 Dolichospermum sp. ST_sed8
TACTAATGACGTGAAATGTCCTGCCAAACTTCTGTGATTTAGCTTCACGAGATAAAAACATAGGTAATAGGTAATAGGTAATAAGTAATAGGTAATAGGTAATAGGTAATAGGTAATAGGTAATAGGTAATAGGTAATAGGTAATAGGGTGAAAATTATTAATTATTGCAGCAAGTGGTAAGATTGTTGAGCTATTGCCCAATCTTCCTGAGTTTCTATGACCAATATTCGCACTGTTGAATCAGATGTGGCAATATCAACATCAATAGGTTGTTGTTGGTTTTTCTCTAGATCAATTTTCAGTCCTAAAAAGCCAAAAGCTGTACAAGCTGCTTCACGGATTCCTGCGGATTTTTCTCCTACTCCAGCGGTAAAGACTATAACATCTAAACCAGCTAAACTGGCTAACATTGCCCCGATACCAGCCCGTAAGCGATGTACATATATATCCCAAGCTAGTTGGGCGCGTTGATTACCTTGTTCTTTTGCGGCTATCACCTCTCTTAAGTCGCTCGATACTCCAGAAATACCATATAATCCTGAAGATTTATTTAACACATTATCTAATTCTTGACTAGAGTAATTATACTGCTGCAATAAATAAATTAAAATCCCTGGATCAATTGAACCACTGCGGCTACCCATCATTAAACCATCTAGGGGGGTAAATCCCATTGTTGTGTCAATACTGCAACCATTTTTGATGGCAGCTAGAGAACAACCGTTACCTAAATGACAAGTAATTATCCGCAAAGATTGTAAATCTTGACCAAGAATTTCTGCGGCTCGATTAGCACAATACTGATGACTGATGCCATGAAAACCGTAACGGCGAATACCTTGTTCTACAAGTTGATAGGGGATGGGATAGATGGCTGCGGCATCGGGTAAGGTGCTGTGAAATCCTGTATCAAAAACTGCAACTTGGGGAATGTTACCCAAGGTTTTTTCTATAGCTTCGATACCTGCCAAAGCGGCTGGATTGTGTGCTGGTGCTAAATTACATAAACGAGCGATCGCTTGTTTAACATCCTCAGTAATTATTACAGCCTCTCGGTAATCTTGTCCACCATGTACTACCCGATGTCCTACCACTTCTATTGCTGATAAATCATCAATTACCTTGGTTGTACCATTAATGAGAGTAGATAGCAGATACGCAAATTGCCCCTGTCGGGAATCACTAGCAAGGGTTTCTTGAAGTTTTGCACCTGTAGCAGTTTTGACTGTAATTTCTGTCTGATTTTGGTCTTGACTCCAATTGATTTTCCCTTCCCATAGGGGTTGAGGGGCTACATTAGGAATCGGGGTTGTAATGTCATATAGACAACTTTTTTGGCTGCTAGAACCGGCATTGAGAATGAGTATCTTCATAAATTAAAATTATTTTTTGGGTGGAGTAAAACCAAACTTTGTAAAAATCCAGTGATACCATTCTTGATGAGTGGTAACAAAATTTAAAGCTGATTCTAAATCTATATCTAAATCTTTGTTATAAATGCTGATTATTAGATCATAAATTAAATCAAAGAGAATTCTATCTTGTTTATTAAAGAGAACAAAATTACCATTAGCACTATTTTCCAGTTGTGTGATTCTTTCCTTACCGACTTGACCAGTAATATCTGGTTGACGTTCATCTCTAATTAAATCAAACTTACTTTGCGGATTATTAATCACCAATTCATTAAAATTATTAATCCGACTTGTAAACGGAGTTCCACTAATTTCCAGAAAAGCAATTACATGATATTGATTTCCCTTTTCTATGACAATATGTTCTGGTAATACCTTTTTACCTAAACGATATTGTGTTAACTTAAATGACTGAATATGAGTTAAAGCTTCAGCAATATTCTTCAATTTACCAACATCATCACCATCACTAATAATAGATGGATTATGATATTTTTGTTCTAACTCAATTCTATGCTCATGGAGATATTCAATTACAGGATTTACCCCAATTACAGTTTCACCGGATAAGTAAGGTGCTATTTTCTCCTGTAAGTTGCTTAAATCAACAGAATCAGGTGATTGTATGGCTTTAATTAGTTGACTTAAAACTTCTAAAGATATTTGTTGCTGCTGCTGTAAAAATTTTAATTGCTGTTCTATTTTTTCATTACTATCTAATTCCCGAATTGGTTTTCTTTCATCTGGCAAAGAAATGCCATTAACTCGATAATCATAATATTTAGCAGCCCGATTCAAGGCCGCACGAATAGGTTTTTTTTCTAAAATATCATCTAAATCTTCAGGTAAAAATAACTGTTCTAAGATAATATCTACAGATTGCATTTTTACCTTGAGAATAGATTCAACTTCGTTTTCTGTTGGTTGACGTAAAGAAACTTGATATTGAGATACTCTGCCAATAATAGATTGATCAAATATTGTTTGAAACTTTTCCCACCTATCAGGAAATAAATTCAATATAATTAAACTATTAGGAACATGAGTGAAAATTTCTTTGATAGCTTCCCCAAAATTTAACAAGATTTCTTGATTGTGGAGAAGTCCTAAACCTTCTAATTGATCAAAAATAATAATTAAAGGTTCATCTAAAACAGATAATTTACCTAAAACTGAAATAGCTTCTAGAGAAAAAGCTTCTTTACTAATTTCCTCTCCCCAATTTGGTAAACCAATAGTTTCCGCTTCTTCGTCAGTTAAAATATTTCCTGCTAACCAACGAGTGGTAATATTTCTATATTTATAATCTGTATAGCTGCAATATTTAACCATACCTTTAATGATAGATAAAGCAAAACTTCCCGCAGCATAATGACTCATCCACCATTCATTAATGGTCTTTTCTATATATTGCCAATATTCCCGTTTTCGGTGGGTATTCTCTCTACCTAAAGCATTAACACTATTATCTTCTAAATCATATAAGGCTTTTAAAATCTCTATATCCTTTTGTTTGGCTTCTCTGTTGGGAAGAGTAATTATTTTCCTAAATGTATTAATAATTAAAGAATCTAATTGAGGCAGATTTACGGCTTTTTCAACTAGAGATTCTAAAATCCTACTATAAATATGATAAAGTACAGATTGAGCATTATTAGGTTGACGAATAAACAGTAATCTATTACTGGATAATCTTTCATGAGCAAGTCGCATCATTAAATGAGTTTTACCAGTCCCTGGTTCTCCAATGACAACTACACCTTTACTCTGATGATTAGGATCTAATTTGATGTTATTTAAAGCAGTTTGTAAAGTCTGAAATTCTCGATGATAAGTATCAGTATAATCTGGGTGATGTTGAAAAGGCGTATCAACTCGACTGCTGCTAAATGGATTAGGTTGTTTCTTGAGATGTTCTAAAATAATTTTTCGATAAAGATGATAAGTAAATGTAGCATCATAACTAGCGGTATGTGCCATATTCGGCAGAAAATATTGATTATTAGCTCGCAAATTAAAATATTTACTCAGATACTCTAAAGAATAACTTTCTAAATCTGCAAAACAGTCTTTAGCCAAAATCCAAGTACAATCAAATTCTAAATTTTGCCAAGGTAAAGCAACCTGTTGAAAACTCCGCTTGAGGATATCAATATCAGGTTCTGCATAGTGACAGATGATTTTTTTATCCTCAACAATAGTCAGAAATTCTGTTAATAAGGTTTTGAGACTTTTGAGATTTAAAACATTTTGAAAACCATGGGAATTACCATCACAAAAACCTTCATAAATTACCGCACCTTGACTATCAACAATAGCTAATTCAGTTAAATTTGGGTTGCCTTCAGTATCTAAAACAACAAAGTCCATATTAGTTTATTGGTAAGTAGATAATCATCACACCTGGTATAATCACATCATAAACTATAAAGCACTGATTTCACCAGATATCTACTTAATCTAACTCTAGCAATTATAAAAATTTTAAGTCTTGTAGGGTGGGCAATGCCCACCATAGAGCGATACTAGCAACTTACCTGATTATTTGCGTTTAGAACGACGTGGTGCAGAAGAACTAGGTCCAGACTTTTTCTCACCTGCTGCTGTGCGTGAAGAAGCCGGTTTAGCCGACCTTTGGGAAGCAGATTTAGGAGCAGAACGACGAGTTTTATGGCCACCACCACCAGAAGGTGCTTTGCGGCCATTGGGAATAGGTTCAGCCTTAATTTCCGGGTTGACTGCAAAACCAGGAATAAATTCTTTCGGTAAACGCTGCTCAATTAGCTTCTCAATATCTGCTAATAAGTGATGTTCATCAACACATACCAAAGAAATCGCTTGACCTTCCGCCCCAGCGCGTCCAGTTCGACCAATGCGATGCACATAATCTTCTGGGACATTGGGCAAATCGTAGTTAATCACGTGGGGTAGTTCGCTGATATCCAGACCACGTGCGGCAATGTCAGTTGCTACCAATACCTGTAAAGTCCCATCTTTGAACTTAGCCAAAGCGTGTGTCCGCGCTCCCTGACTCTTATTACCGTGAATAGCTAGGGCTTGAATCCGGTCTTCTCCCAACTGCTTCACCAATCGGTCAGCCCCATACTTGGTGCGGCTAAACACCAATACTTGATACCATTTATTTGCCTGAATCAGATGAGCCAGTAATTGGCGCTTCCGTTCCCGGTCTACATGATAAACTTTTTGGACAATCTTGGCCGCAGTCACGTTGCGGCGTGCTACTTCAATCATTGTCGGGTTATTTAGTAACCCAGCCGCGAGGGTTTTGACTTTATCGGAGAAAGTCGCAAAAAATAGCAAATTCTGGCGCTGTTTGGGCAGCAGCGAGAGAACACGGCGGATATCATTAATAAAGCCCATGTCCAGCATCCGGTCTGCTTCATCCAGTACCAGCACTTCCACGCGAGACAGATTCACAGTTCCTTGTTGAACATGGTCTAGCAGTCGTCCGGGGGTAGCCACCAATATATCTACGCGGTGTCTCAATTTCTGTTTTTGGGGTCCAATACTCACTCCCCCAAACATCACCATTGAATTCAGATTTAAGTATTTACCATAATCACGAACGCTTTCCTGCACCTGGGCTGCGAGTTCACGAGTAGGTGTGAGAATTAACGCCCGAATTGGTGGAAATCCATTAGCGTTGTTTTTAACGTTTTGGTCGCTGGATAACCGCTGTAATAGCGGCAGAGTGAAGCTGGCAGTTTTACCAGTACCAGTTTGCGCTCCAGCCATAATATCACCTCCAGCCAATGCCACAGGGATTGCCTGCATCTGGATTGGTGTAGGTTTATCGTATCCTAGCTCACTAACAGCACGGATAATTTCAGGGGACAAGCCGAGATTAGAAAAAGACATAGAACTCCAGAAATAACATCGGCCTGTCGTCAATCACGGCTTCAGTCTTAGGCGGACGAATGGTTTAAAATACTGAATGGGCAATAAGCACCAAGACTCAGAGCAAATGCCACAGTGTCTTATTATAGCAGAGTTATTTTGAAATCTGAAACTATGTGCATCTAAAATTAAAATTAGTCCTACGGGATATTGCTAAATACTGAGAAATACCCGTAGGAAACTATTTTAGATTGTTTAAGGCTTTTCCCTTAACCAAACTTCTAAATCACTAATGTCTGAAAAATCTAATAATACATCTCCTAGTGACTCCAATTCATCAGTAGATAATCCTTGAATTTGCTCTATTAAGGATATTTCAAGTTGCCCAAATCGGCGATTTAATAATCGGAGAATTATTTGTTGTTCTCCTTCTTGTCTTCCTTCTCGTTCTCCTTCTTGTCTTCCTTCTTGTCTTCCTTCTCGTTCTCCTTCTTGTCTTCCTTCTTGTCTAGCTCTTTCTCTATCCTCTTGATAAAGCGGTGCTAATCTCATAACTAACTCCCTATCATCTGTTTCTATCTGTTGATTAATGTTCAAATTTTTCTGGAGATTGTACAGCAATTCTAGCGTCACTTTCCGAAATGGATGATTTGTTGGTAGTGCTGCTAATTCATCAATTGCCTGTTTTTGAACTGTGCCACGCCCCAATACTCTCAACCACAATGTTTCTTGATTACACGGTAACTGATGTAAGGCAACTATGACTGTCCGTAAATACTGAGGTAAAAAATGTACTCCTGCTACCCAGTCCGGTTTTTGTACCGCACCAAATCCTGATAATATGGTGACAGATGCGGTAGGAGTGAGAATCCATAATTGCGGGACTTCTATGTTTTGAATAGAAGTTTTATTACGGTTTGCTTCTCGTTGTAATGCACTCCGTACTTCTAGTAACTTTAATAAACAATCACAGATTTCTTCTTTGGCTGCCGGATTGCGAAAGGGTTCAAAAATAGCAGGTTTAGTGGCCATTTTCCCCAACAATCCTAATGCTGATAAATTAGCATTTTGTTGAGAAAATGGGGAAAATAATACATCTATTTCTCGAACTTCGGCAGCAACGCGACTGGGGGCTTGAATTTCTCCATAGGGTTTGAGTAATTCTTCTAAATAGTCTTTAGAAAATTGGTCATGAATGAATCTCGTCATCTCAAAATAATATCGGACAATGTGCTAATTACTCAGATTTTATCTGTTTTTCAACAACTTTATGAAAATGGTTGCAGAAAATGATTTCTTCAAGCAACTCTTAATAATAACTATAGTGAGATAATTAAAGATTGATATAGAGACTTTGTAAACTATGGCTGAACTTCCCAAAACCCTAGAAGATGCGATCGCTCAATCTTGTGATGCGGTAAAATCAGCTTTGGCTGATGGTGTGTCTCGTATTCAAGTTGAGTTATTATTCCCAGAACTCAAATTCATGACAGTTGCAGAACAGTTTCTCCCCCAGTTTACTGAATATGAATCCCGTCTCAAGGTCTTCTTTGCTGATGCTGGTGCGGCTGCTTTAGCTCGTCGTGACTGGAAAGATGCACAATTCCAGATTTCAGATATCGGTACAGGTAGGGCTGCATCTTTAGAAGCGAAAATTCAGCCAGAAGATGAAATTTTCCTATTTATTGCCCCGACATCCGTAGAAGTACCACAATTAGAAAAGCTGTGTGAACTTATCGGGGAACGTCCCGTGATTATGTTAACTCCCCGGTTAGAAGATTCTAGCGTCGTTGGTATCGGTTACACAGCCAGAGAAACCCGTCGGCGCTTCATTAGTACCATCGAATCTTGTTACTATATCCGTCCTGTAGATGATGAATCTGCCCTATTTCGTTGCTACCCTGGGGCATGGGAAGTATGGCTAGAAACAGAGGGTGAATATCAAAAAGTCGCCGAACTCCCCACAAAACCATCTGGTGATGAAATAGACACAATTCTCATGGGGGGACAAAGGGAAAATACTACGGACGCTACACCCGTGAGAAAACCGAGTATATTTAAGAGTTTACAACGGTTTATCAAGGCTTTGAGCAATTAAGATGATTCAGAATGTAGAGACGTTCCATGGAATGTCTCTACAAGGGTTTTAGAAACCGGATAGTTAATTTTTACCAGATGTCTAATCTGAATATTTGGTTAATCACCTGATTACCCATTACCAATTACAATTACCAATTACCCATTCTCTAATTATTGATTTTAAAAATGAAATTAATTTGTTCTCAAAGTGATCTCAGTAGTAATCTTTCCCTTGTCAGTCGTGCGGTCCCATCTAGACCTACTCACCCTGTCCTCGCTAACATCTTACTACAGGCAGATGCCGAAACTAATCAAGTTAGTTTAACAGCCTTTGACCTCAGTTTAGGTATCCGAACTAGTTTTAGTGCTGAGGTATTAGAAGGAGGTACAATTGCTCTCCCTGCCAAACTCCTTGTAGATATTACCTCTCGCTTACCAGAAGGGGAAATTACCCTCGATGACCAATCAGGAGATGGTGGAGGTGAAGGTATAATTGTTACTCTCAAACCCAAAAGCGGACGTTATCAAGTGCGAGCAATGGGTGCGGAAGAATTTCCTGAATTACCAGTCCTGGAAAACACCGAAGCCATTACTCTGACAACAGCGGCATTAATTGAAGGCTTAAAAGGTTCTTTGTTTGCTACCAGTTCCGATGAAACTAAGCAAGTTCTCACTGGTGTACATTTAACCCTAAAACAAGACACTTTAGAGTTTGCAGCCACGGACGGACACCGGTTAGCAGTTCTGGAAACCACAAATGAGCGTCCTGTTGAAGGGAGCGAACAGGTTGAGGTGACAGTACCCGCGAAAGCATTACGGGAACTACAACGGATGTTAGGACATAATTCCACTTCTGAAGAAACTGTAGCCGTATACCTTGATCAAGGTCAAGTAGTATTTGCTTGGCAAAATCAACGATTAACTAGTCGGACTTTGGAAGGACAATATCCCGCTTATCGGCAATTAATTCCTCGACAATTTGAACGGCAAGTCACATTAGAAAGAAAGCAATTTATCAGCACTTTGGAACGAATTGCGGTGTTGGCAGATCAGAAAAATAATATTGTCAAAGTTAGCATTGATAATGCCAATCAAGAAATTACTTTATCTTGTGAAGCGCAAGATGTCGGTAGTGGTACAGAATCTATGCCAGCACAAATATCTGGAGAAAATATAGATATTGCTTTTAATGTCAAATATCTGATGGAAGGTTTGAAGGAATTACCATCTTCAGAAATTCAAATGCACTTGAATCAAAGTTTAACTCCAGTGATTTTTACTCCTTTGGGTGGTTTGAAAATGACTTATTTAGCTATGCCTGTACAGTTGAGAAATTAGGTTTTGAGATGTCAGGGAATCTATAATAGATTCCCTGACAATTTGTAGGACTGTATCAGGGGAATTTAGTAATAAATTTTACCGCCACCCCATTTAGTACCAACAACCTTGGGTGCTAGGAGAATATGTCCAGCAATCGCAGTTAAATCATCTTCCGTCAGGTTTCGCATGACTGGGAAAATATCCGCACTCTTCAAACTGGGGTGGATTTCAGAGATATCATCTTCACCATCATAGGTAGTAGGACTTTTGAGATAGTCCACCAAACCGACAACATTATTGCGTTTGGGTGTAGCACCTGCTAAAGCGTCTGGTTCGAGTCCTACGTTTTGGTTAGTTTTGGTGACTCCACCAGCATGGCATTGAGCGCAAGCGTAATTAAATAATCTTTTGCCTTCTTTGACTTGTTTTAAGCTGAGAACAACGGTTTCACCTTGCTCATTTAACGTTACGGTGCGGATAGTTTCATTTAGTTCCATCGCTGTTGCACTACCGACAAACATCTGAAATGTCAGCAAAATAGTAGCGACAACAACGCCAATTAATCTTCTAAACATATTTCCCCTTCAAGATTTTGATGCTTAACACCAGCTTTGATGACAATGCTAAATCTCTATATTGTTCATTACTTATGGGTGATTTGTCTCTGTTTATAACCATCATCATCAATTACTGTCTGTAAAAGGTTAGTGTTACTGACAATATTTGAGTAATAATTACCTGGATACCCTCTCCCTGCCAATGGGCTTGATGGTATTTATAGGTAATTAACAGGTGGTTACGAGAAAACATCCTGGCCACAGAATGACTGTAATAGGCTGCTATCTCTGCAATTAATAGTTTTAGACAACCCATAACATTGGTGAACTGATCATAGAAATTGAGTCACTGTAATACCAATATCATGTTAGGAGTGCAATTTGTCGTCAAAAATACGATCCGTTAAAGTCTGTAATCTGAACTTCTAGTGAGGATAGGGGGAAAAGCAGGAAATTCCTATTTTGGTTGTTTTTGTTGAGAAATGTAAAGGGTATAATTATATTTAATTTTTGATAATTCACCTACGTGTATTGAGTATTTTCCTGACTGCCAGTAACCAGAAAATTCTGCTTTACTTCCATTATAATTATCAGGAAGTACACAAAAACGGCCTCCTGGTCCATCAACCAATAGACTTGGCTTTCCTTGAGTTTCTACTGTCTCTACTGTTAACCTTAGATAAGGTACTGATTCCGTCACCTGAATCACTTGACTGGGTTGACTCGAAATATTCCCACAATTTGATGCTATTGATCCCCCAGATTCACCTTTGACAATTAGCGGGTCTGGTTTAAGACTACTATTAATTTGAAGAGGTGGAATTTCGGCTAAACTAGCATGAGTCAGTAATAAACTGATTGTGAGTCCTAGTGGAACAACTGTAAAGAGCTTTAGCGTTTTCATTTTGTGTCCATAACCTGAATTAAATGTTTATAAGGCATATTTATAAGCATACTGGGTTAAAACCCCGAAATTGAATCCACATTTAACTAAGAGACTAGAAAAAAGATAAATTGAGTAGATTCGGTAGAGACTATCGGAGTTTGTCAATAACCTACTAAGAGAACTACATAAAAAAGATGCTCTAATCTTGTGGGATGGGCATCTTGCCTGTCCTTGTATTATTAGCGGCAAGATGCCTGCACCACAAGAAATTTTAGGATATTTTTTTAACTGGAAGTCTCTAATACGTAAGTATCCATGACGGAGACAATTAAATTGTGTTCCTACTGAATATCTTCTAATTCAGATTCAAAGTGCGGAAAACAACGGGGAAATTACGTTAGGCTGGATAAAACTACAAAACAACGAATTGTTAGCACCGTATAAATCCTGATAAAATCTCCTGATGTTCAAACTAAAACATCTTCAAAACACTAATACAGGGTGGTCTTTGGATCAACGAGATCCCCAGTTTATCGAGTCTATGATGCCCATCTTGGGCTTGTTATATAACTTGTATTTTCGAGTCCAAACCAGTGGTTGGGAAAATGTCCCAGATGGAAAAATCCTGATTGTTGGCTCTCATAATGGCGGACTTGCCTCTCCTGATACATCAATGATGTTGTATGATTGGTTACGTCGTTTTGGTGTAGAACGACAAATTTACGGTTTAATGCACCCTAAAGTTTGGGATGTATTGCCTCCAGCAGCAGAAATGGCGATGAAAGCGGGCGCAGTAAGAGCGCATCCCAAAATGGCTTATGCTGCTTTGCGGTCTGGTGCTAGTGTATTAGTCTATCCTGGTGGAGCTGAGGATGTTTTTCGACCCCATGCGATGCGGGATAAAATTTATTTTGCCGAACGGAAAGGGTTTATTAAGTTGGCATTGCGGGAAAATGTGCCGATTGTACCGGCGATTTCCTGGGGGTCACATGATACTCTGATTGTTTTGACTGATGCGTATAAAATCATGCAGCAACTTCATGAAATGGGGATGCCTTGGCTGTTTGGGGTTGATCCTTTGGTTTTTCCTATTTATCTAGGATTACCTTGGGGATTGGCTCTGGGACCTTGGCCAAATATTCCTTTACCAGTGCCTATCTACACCAGAGTTTGTCCACCAATAGTGTTTGAACGCTATGGAAAAGAAGCTGCAAGCGATCGCATTTATGTTAATGAATGTTATGAGTTAGTCAGAGGCAAAATGCAGCAGGAGTTGGATAATTTAATTCAACAAACTACTTATGACAGGGAATAGGGAATAGGGAATAAGGGCTATTTCATTCTTATTTAACCCGCTTGGGGTGTTCTCTATTACCTCTTTAACCTGGTGGTGTTTTTATCGCCAGGTGTTTTAACTGGCGATACTTTGTAAAAAATCCCTTTCTTCTCTGACTAAATGGCCGTCTTCCATATAAACAATGCGGTCAGCAATATCTAAAATACGGTTATCGTGAGTGACAAGTAATATTGTACAACCATGCTCCTTTGCTAATTTTTGCATTAATTCCACTACATCCCGTCCTGATTGTTTATCTAATGCGGCTGTTGGTTCATCTGCTAGGACTATTTTGGGTTGACTGACTAATGCCCGAGCGATAGCGAAGCGCTCCGTAGGAATCGCAACTCGTTGTTTTTGTCCTCCTGATAAATTATCTGGATAATAATTCAGCCGATTTCCTAATCCTACCTCTTCTAGCATTTTCTGGGACTGCATTAACATTTCTTTTCCAGACATTTTTCCCTGTAATTCTAAACCCATTCTTACGTTTTGGATTGCTGTTAAGCTACCATGTAAATTATGTGCCTGGAAAATATAACCATTAGTGCGTCGCGCTTGGGTAAGTTGTTTGGCATTAGCTTTACAGAGTTCATTACCTAATATCTGCAAACTTCCCGATTGAGCCGAACGCAACCCCCCAGCTAAGGTTAATAATGTGGTTTTGCCAGAACCAGATGGACCTGTCATAATCACAATTTCACCTGTATTAATTGTCAAGTTGATATTAAATAAAACTTGTTTTCGCAGTTGTCCAGTTCCGAAGTAATGATCGAGGTTTTGGATGGAAATTACAGGTTCTGAAGGGTTAATTGTTTGCATAAGTAAGGAATTTTTTGCACGCCCAGACGCAAGAGGAATTTTGAGAAATTTAAAACATATCAGCAGGATCGGCTGATTGGAGTCTAGCAGTTGCTACTGTTCCTGAAAGTGTACACATGATAACTGTCATGAGAAAAACTGTTAATGCTCTGGCTAACGTCATATATATTGGTAAGTTGGTAGCGTTGCGAGTTAGTTGATAAAGTCCTAGTGGGACTATGAATCCAGGAATGAAACCTAATACTGCGAGAATAATTGCTTCTTCAACAATTATTCCTAATAAATAGATGTTTTGATATCCCATCGCTTTAAATGTGGCATATTCTCTGAGGTGGGAATTGACATCGGTAGAAAGAACTTGATAAACAATAATTACACCAACTATAAATCCCATGGATACGCCAATGGAAAAAATAAAACCAATGGCAGTTGATTTTTTCCAATAATCTTCTTCAAATTTGATATATTCTGGAAGGGTGAGAACTTTTACATCTGGATTTGCTTGTAAATGGGATTTTAAGGCTGCTACTACCTGTTCTATTTCATATCCTGGTTGAACAGAAATTAATCCGAGATTAATACTTCCTGCTTTTCTTCTAGGAAAGATGCGTAAAAAGTTTTCATCACTGGAAACTAAAGTTCCATCAGCAGCAAATGATGCTCCTAATTGAAATAAGCCACTAATATTAATTGTCCGCTTATCTATTTCTGTACTGACATTTTTTCCAGCATTAATTTGACTAAAAACTTGATCATAATCTCCCTTCGCACCCCGATCAAAAAGAAAGGTATCGGGTAATTTAATTGTATCTAATTGGGCGTTGATTTCTGATATATTTAATGCAGGTTTTTCAGGATTAAAGGCGATCGCTTGAACTGTGGTTTTGCTTTTTGTTTGCGGATTTTTCCAAGTTACTAACCCAACATATATAGCTTCTGCTGATTTTACACCGGGTACATCAGCAGCTTGCAATATTCTTCTTCGAGTAAAAGTGGACATATTTTGCATACTCTGGCTTTGCGGACTAATCAAAATTATGTCTGCAATAAAAGCCCGGTTTAACCTGGTGTTGCTATCATATAAGGCATTTTGAAAGCCAAGCTGCATAAAAATCAACACATCAGCAAAGGCAATACCTGATAAAGCTACTAATAAGCGACTTTTACTATGGCTAAGTTGCAACCATCCTAAAGGTGTCCGTCTTCGGATTGCTTGAAAGAATCCTATCATAGTGAAATTACTGCCTTAACTTGCAAATTGGTAAATTTTGCTGCTTTTTTGCTGGAAGCTTCATCTAGCTGGACGTAAACTTCTACTACTCTACAATCAATATTTTCACTGGGGTCAGAATTAATCACATTTTGCCGTTGTACTTTCCAACCAACCCAATCTACTTTTCCCTGTAATTGCCCTGGGAGGGAGTTACTAGATATTTTTACCTGTTGTTGAGGACGGATTTTATGAATATCACTTTGGTAAACTTCAACTACTGCATTCATCTGGTTTATTTGCCCAAGTTCGACAATGCCATTATTGGACACTAGTTCACCTGCACGGGTATAAATTTCAAAAATTACACCATTTTGAGGTGCTTTTACATGAGTTTGCTCTAAATTTGCTTTTGCTTGTTGGGCTGTGGCTATAGCGCGACTAACTTCAGCTTTGGCTGCGGCTATGTCTACTGGACGCACTTCGGCTATTTTATTTAAGGTAGCTTGGGCAGAAATGACTTGTTTGCTACCTGTGGCATTAATCCGGGTGAGGGCAGTTTTAGCTTCGCTAATTTGCTTGCGTCCGGTGCTATCTATGCGGTTAAGGTTGGCTCTAGCTTCGCTCAATTGTTGGGTGAGAGTGTCAACACTGAGATTTTTATTATCAAATAATGACTGAGAAATTGCCCCGTCTTGAGAAAGTTGCTGCTGGGCTGGAAATATTTTAGATAATACTAATTGTTCCCAGGAGTTATTAGGGCTTGTCAGGCTGATTATTGGTGAATCTGGGCGTTTTCCTGCATTAGCTAGGGTTTTTGTTCGCAATGTAGATAAAGCCGGTTTAGAGGTGATTACCCAGTATTTTATCGCGCATCCAGAACTACAATTACCTGATCCAGAGGTGGCTGCACGGATTTTTTTGGGGACGTTAATCCATTTCACGATTATTCAGAATATGCTACATAGTCAAGATATTCTGCCGATGGAGAGCGATCGCTTGATTGATAATTTGGTTAATTTAATTACCAGTAACAAAGGCGATATACATGGTAATAGGTATTCAGGAACAAGGCACAAATCACCCAGACGCAAGCGCACACCAGGGGGAAAATTTCAGGCTGATTATGGTGATGAGTCTAAAAAGCTGCGGTCTATCAGGCTTACAGATACAGCTTGGACTAAGTTGGATGAATTAGCAACCGCCAATAATGTAACCCGCAGTGAGATGATTGAAATCTTTGCTCGTCAAGGCTTTGGAGATGTTCAGCAGTCGAGAAAGTGATTTTGTATATACATGATGCACCAATCCCATTATGGTTAAATTGGGTGTATTCCTGGTTGCTGAAAAGTTAGCAAGTAAGCCGATAAAATTGGTCAGAATGTGGATAGTAGTTAAAATTGTCAAACTTCTAGACTGAAATATCAGGTTAATGAATTAAAATTATGGTTATGCTGAACCGAATTAAAGACTTAACAACAAATATAGCCCCCCGATTGGTCGAAATCCGTCGCCATATTCATGCACATCCAGAACTTAGTGGCAAAGAGTATCAAACTGCTGCTTTTGTCGCAGGTGTATTATCTGCCAATGGCTTGCACGTAGAAGAAGGAATTGGCAGAACAGGTGTTATTGGTGAATTACAAGGGACTCAAGTTAGTGATAGGATGCTGGCAATTCGCACTGATATGGATGCTTTGCCTATTCAAGAACGCACAAGTTTAGAATATGCCTCTCGAATTGAAGGAGTTATGCACGCTTGTGGACATGATATTCATACTACAGTAGGTTTGGGAACTGCGATGGTACTTTCCCAAATCGCTCCTGAATTGGGGGGAAAGGTGCGGTTTTTATTTCAACCAGCCGAAGAAATTGCCCAAGGTGCAAGTTGGATGGTAGAAGATGGAGTCATGAATAATGTTGCGGCTATTTTAGGGTTACACGTTTTTCCTTCTATTCCGGCTGGTTCAGTTGGTATTCGCTATGGCGCATTAACAGCCGCAGCAGATAATTTAGAAATTATTATTATTGGTGAATCTGGACATGGTGCGCGTCCCCATGAAGCTATAGATGCAATTTGGATTGCTGCTCAAGTGATTACATCATTACAACAAGCGATTAGTCGAACTCAAAATCCTTTGCGCCCTGTAGTATTGAGTATTGGACAAATTAATGGGGGACGAGCGCCAAATGTAATTGCTGATAAAGTTCATTTATTGGGAACTGTGCGATCGCTTCACCCTGAAACCCGCGATAAACTACCACAGTGGATTGAAAATATAGTTTCTAATGTTTGTAATTCTTATAATGCAAAATATCAGGTTAATTATCGTCGATGTGTACCTAGTGTGCAAAATGATAACGCATTAACACAATTATTACAATCATCTGCGGAAGAAGCTTGGAGTAATGAGCGGGTACAAATTTTACCAGAACCATCTTTAGGTGCAGAAGATTTTTCTGTTTATTTAGAACACGCCCCTGGTTCAATGTTTCGTTTGGGTGTAGGCTATGAAGATAGAATGATTAATCATCCCTTGCATCATCCGCAATTTGAAGTTGATGAATCTGCTATTATTACTGGAGTAGTTACTTTGGCTTATGCAGCTTATAAATATTGGCTGAAGTCGGAACTATGATTTTTTTGATTTGGATGATGAATTTGTCAGAACTATGATTTTTTTGATTTTTTTGATTTAGATGATTAGTCAGTCAGGAAAATCAGGATTATCTTATTTATATAAGCTGTAAGTAAAATTAGAGCGTTTCGTGTTTAAATAAATTTAAGAAAATTATACTGTTAATCATGCCACCAATCGAAGCTATAGATTCAAACTCATCAGAACAAAGCACTAATAATTGGTATTTAGTAACCGTTCGCTCTAAAAAAAGAGAAGTATTTTTGAAATACCTGAATTTAGCTATTAGCCAAAATCAACTACAAGACTTAGTAATAGATATCAAAAGTCCCCAAGATGCAGTTTATCAAGATATTATTTTATTAAAAACTAGTAATTTTAAAACTGCTTATATACAACTTAAAAAAATTGAATGTTTCCACAATATCGAACGGAAACCTTTAGGATTAGCACAAGTAAATAGAATGTTAGGTATTGGATAAAATTTGCTATAAAGGCTGATTACCTATTTGTAAAAAAATGTTCCATAAGCGTCAACAAACCAAATTAATTATCATTTCTACACTCATAGTTATAGCGATGGATTTTTTCTTTAAATATTATCCAGGCATAGGAAATGAATGGTTAAATAATTATGGTGCAGGGATATTTTATGAAATATTTTGGTGTTTATTTGCTTTTGGATTGTTCAGAAGTAAAAAAGCCGTTGTCCAAATTCCTATCTGGGTTTTTATCCTTACCTGTATTGTTGAAGTTTTACAACTTTGGCATCCACCCATATTAGAAGCCATCCGTGCTACCTTAATAGGTAAGTTATTATTGGGGACTACCTTTGCTTGGTGGGATTTTCCTCATTATCTCTTAGGTTCTATTTTTGGTTGGTTGTGGTTAGAAAAACTTCAAAAAATAGATAATGCAAAAAAGAGTAAAAGTTAAACCAAATTCTAAACAGCAAAAGATTGAAGAATTAGCAGATGGTAGTTTAAATGTACATCTCAAATCACCACCAGTAGATGGTAAAGCTAATGAGGAATTAATTAAATTACTAGCCAAAAAATTTGATGTTTCCAAATCCTCTATCAGAATTAAATCTGGGACAACATCTCGACAAAAGGTAATTGAAATTGATGGAATTTAGGAAAATTACCAATTACCAATTACCAATTACCAATTACCAATTACCAATTACCAATTACCAATTACCAATTACCAATTATTAACCTAATTCTGGTGAATTGGGGATAACACCATGTCCTTGATTTTGAGATAAACTATTAACTGTATAACGCTTTTCAGGAACTGGATAACCAGCTTCTCCAAAAGTTTCACGAATGGCTTTATTCGTATCGAAATAAACCTGCCAATAATGAGCATTATTGCAATAGGGACGGACTGCTAGTACAGGACCGGCTAAGTTGAATGTGAGAATTTCTACATCTGGGGCTGGAGATTGGAGAATATTAGGGATATAGCTAATTTTAGCTTTTAAAAGAGCGATAGCTTGATTATGATCTACATCATGAGCTAATTGAGCCAATAAATCAACCCGACGATAAGAATTAGTTGAGTAGTTCTGAATATTGTCCGCAAATATTTTGTTATTTCCTACAATTGTCATCACATTATCAAGTGTATTTAAAGAAGTTATAAACAGTCCAATTTCGACAACAGTTCCTGTCACACCTGCGGCTGTAATAAAATCACCAACTTTGAAAGGTTGGAAAATAATTAAAAATGCTCCTGCTGCAAAATTAGCCAGCAATCCCCCCCATGCTGCACCAATAGCAATACCAACCGCAGCCAGTAATGCCGCAAAGGTAGTTGTTTCTACACCAAAGAAGCCAAGAATTGCCACAATGAGAATAACTCTCAATGTGATATCAATGATATTTAGCAGATAGTTAATGAGTGTTGGTTCAAGATTTTGGCTTCTGAAAGCACGTTTTAAAAGTTTTACTGCAAATTCAATCAATTTTTGACCAATCAGCCAGAGAAGAATTGCACCGACAACTTTCAGTCCAAAAGTAGTTAACAGTTCGGCAGCAATTTTACTAATCTGTTGGAAATCCATAAATTATGCTTTTTTTGTATTTTTAACACAATCAAGATAAAGCTAATTTTAGCAAAAACAAACAGAGATAATTTTTAGTTGCATGAAGACTAAAAAAATTAACCAATCCATTTAACACAATTGCTAGGTATGATATTTTATCTATAAACAAACACCTCAGCAAAATCTGACTATGACTCAAAACTACCGCATTACTCTACTTCCCGGCGATGGCATTGGTCCCGAAATTATGTCCGTAGCGGTGGACGTGCTAAACGTCGTCGGTAAACGCTTTGATCTGAGCTTTGAATTTTCCACAGCTTTAATCGGTGGTGCTGCTATTGACGAAACCGGCGAACCTCTACCCGCTGTTACCTTAGATATGTGCCGCAATAGCGATGCCGTCTTACTCGCTGCTATCGGTGGTTATAAATGGGATTCTCTCCCCTCAAATCTACGCCCAGAAGCAGGTTTATTAGGGCTGCGAGCAGGTTTACAACTATTTGCTAATTTACGTCCTGCGAAAATTATCCCTCAGTTAATAGACGCTTCCACCTTAAAACGGGAAGTTGTAGAAGGTGTAGATATTATGGTGGTGCGCGAACTCACCGGGGGAATTTATTTCGGTAAACCAAAGGGTATTTTTACTACAGAAAGCGGAGAAAAACGTGGTGTAAATACGATGGTTTACAGCGAGTCGGAAATTGAAAGAATTGGGCGTGTAGCTTTTGAAACAGCGCGGAAACGGGGTGGTAAACTCTGTTCTGTGGATAAAGCCAATGTATTAGAAGTATCTCAATTGTGGCGCGATCGCATTACTCAACTTTCCGCAGAGTATACTGATGTAGAATTATCTCATTTATATGTAGATAATGCCGCCATGCAATTAGTTCGCGCTCCCAAACAATTTGATACAATCGTTACAGGAAACTTATTTGGTGATATTCTCTCCGATGCTGCGGCAATGTTAACTGGTAGTATAGGAATGTTACCTTCTGCCAGTTTGGGTGCTGATAGTCCCGGTGTCTATGAACCAGTTCACGGTTCAGCCCCAGATATTGCTGGACTTGATCAAGCCAACCCTCTCGCTCAGGTTTTAAGTGCCGCAATGATGTTGCGTTATGCTTTAAACCAACCGGAAGCAGCAGAATTAATTGAGAATAGTGTGTTACAAGTTTTACAACAAAACTATCGCACAGGAGATATTATGTCCCCAGGAATGAAACTTGTTGGTTGTCGAGCTATGGGTGAGGCACTGGTGGAAATTCTGCTACTAAAATCAAATTAAAGTATAAATCTGGGAATTTTAGCACCTATTGTTAAAACTTTCAGATAAACTAAGAGCAAATCTATAACTTACATAAAAGCTAATAGTGTACGCCTTACAACAAGAACAAACAAACTTTACTTCACCAAAAAAGCCCCCTTCCTTGATTGACCCTACTGTAATTAGAGCAGCTAGTCATATCTACTATACCTACTGTGAAGTCCATCCAGAAATAGTAGGAAAAGCTACAGGAGTAGCAATTAGTCGGGTAACTCATCGAGGTAAAGTAATTTTTACTAAGTACCCAGTGCTGTTACCCCAGGAATGTTTTGTAGCATTGAATCAAATTGAATCCTATATGTATTAGTCAACTGACAACTGACAAATAATAATATGGACATTTTGATTAATATTTTCATCAGTATCATTGTCTTTGTCTTGGGTGCATCTCTCGGTAGTTTTATTAATGTTGTAGTTTATCGGCAACCGGCTGGTTTGTCGGTACTGTGGCCACCTTCTCGCTGTCCCAAGTGCTTAAATAGGTTAAAAGCCTATGATAATGTCCCGGTTTTCGGTTGGTTGTGGTTAAAAGGGCGGTGTCGTTATTGCCAAACTCAGATTTCCCGCCGTTATCCATTAGTAGAGGCGTTAACAGGGATAATATTTTTAATAGTATTTTGGGTTTTTCAATTTTCAATTTTCACTATCGGCTATTGGGCTTTTTTTAGTTGGTTATTAGCTCTATCTCTCATAGATTTAGATACAATGACCTTACCTAACCCCCTGACTAAATCCGGTTTAATCTTAGGGATAGTCTTTCAAATGGCTGTTGGTTGGTTATCAGAACCGACTTTGGCGGGATTATCAAAACGCTTAATAGCAGCCATAGCCGGTGCGGTTTTGGGTTTATATCTGTTTGATGCGATCGCCCTTTTAGGTTCTATGGCTTTTGGCAAAACGGTCATGGGTGCGGGTGACGCTAAATTAGCTGCTATGATGGGAGCATGGTTAGGATGGCGTTATTTACTACTAGCAGGTTTTATTTCCTGCACCTTGGGAGTATTCATCGGAGGGGGTGCAATTCTGTTCTCCCGTCACCAAATGGGACAAAAAATTCCTTTTGGACCTTTCCTAGCACTAGGAGCAGTAATCACTGTGTTTAGCGGTGAAACTATTTTGTCCCACTATATGAGATTATTTTTACCTGGATATTAACATCATTTTTTTAAATCTTTTTTTGTCTCATCCTGATGATTTTATCAACACTAACCTGTATTCTCCCTGACTGTAGCTGCTATTACCCCATTGAGATTTAATATCTTGATAATATCTAAGCAGTCACAATATAGCATCCTCCCAGTCAGAGCAAATAAAAATACGAACTATGATTTTTGTGATTTTGATGATTTTTGTCATTAACTAATCATCTAAATCAAACAAATCAAACAAATCATAGTTCTGACTTTTCATCCCCATCAAACAAATCAAACAAATCATAGTTCTGACTTTTCATCTCCATCAAACAAATCATAGTCCCGACTTTTCATCCCTATCAAACAAATCATAGTCCCGACATAATTACATAAAATAAAAAATGGCAAACAACGAAGAATCACGCGGTTTAAAGTCTCTATTTGATTGGTTTGCAAATCGGCGCAAATCAGGAAGTACCAATTTAGAACGCCAAGAACGGGAAATTGCGGATGGTTTGTGGCATAAATGCCCTAAATGTAGTGTTCTTAGCTATACAAAAGATTTAAAAGCTAATCAAATGGTTTGTGCTGATTGTGGTCATCATAATCGGGTGGATAGTGATGAACGAATTCGCCAATTAATTGATGCTAATACGTGGAAACCATTGGATGAACATTTACGCCCAACTGATCCGTTACAGTTCCGCGATCGCAAACTCTATAGTGATCGCTTGCGAGAAACACAAGAAAAACTCGGACTTATAGATGCTGTTAAAACTGGGTTAGGACAAATTAATACTTTACCCTTAGCCCTAGGTGTCATGGACTTCCGATTTATGGGTGGAAGCATGGGTTCTGTTGTTGGTGAAAAACTCACCCGCATGATTGAACAAGCCACCCAACGGCGTTATCCTGTTGTGATTATTTGCACATCAGGCGGTGCGAGAATGCAGGAAGGAATGTTATCTTTAATGCAAATGGCCAAGATATCCGCAGCACTCCAACGTCACCGAGATTCTAAACTATTATATATTCCCATTTTAACTAATCCCACTACTGGAGGTGTTACCGCCAGTTTTGCCATGTTGGGTGATATTATCATCGCTGAACCAAAAGCAACTATTGGTTTTGCGGGAAGACGGGTAATTGAACAAACTCTCAGAGAAAAACTACCGGAAGATTTTCAAACCGCTGAAGACTTACTTAAACACGGATTTGTTGATGATATCGTCTCTCGGACACAATTAAAAACTACTCTGACACAATTAATTGCTCTGCATCAACCCTTACCCACAACTACACCAAACATGGTTTTATGGGAAACAATGAAATTAAGTTCTAGTGCTGTTGAATAGGTAAATGGTGATTGTGACTTACGTAGGGTGGGCATTGCCCACCGTATGCTGATTTTGGTGGGCATTGCCCACCCTACTATTTCCCCGGTTCTTTGACAAAAATCAGGGGAATTAGCCCTAATAGTCGGCATATACTAGCTATGGCAAATAAGCCTAATAAACCGCCAAATTCGGGACTTTGGGCGACAAAACCGCCGATTCCGCTACTGTTGAATAGGTAATTGGTGATTGTGACTTACGTAGGGTGGGCATTGCCCACCGTATGCTGATTTTGGTGGGCATTGCTACTATTTCCCCGGTTCTTTGACAAAAATCAGGGGAATTAGCCCTAATAGTCGGCATATACTAGATATGGCAAATAAACCTAATAAACTGCCAAATTCGGGACTTTGGGCGACAAAACCGCCGATTGTTGTGCCTAAAGCTCCACTTACTCCCGCTACAGCAGCAGCGATCGCAATATAGATAGATTGATTTTTCATTGGGACAATTCCCAAATACATATTAGTCATACACAAATCAATTGCTGCCCAAGTGATGCCAGTGAAAATATGTAAAAGCGGCAGCCATAACCAAAAGTCAAGTTGATCATCACCAATTCCTAACCATAATAATGGTGTAATAGCTACTAAAACACCAACACAGATGAGAATGGGACGATTGCCAATCCTATCCGCTAATTTACCCCATATAATCAACATCAACAGATTTGCCCCCGTCTGAAGACTACTATAAATAGTTACTAAAGTCACATCTAAATCTAAAGTATCTAATAAATAGAAGTTGAAAAAAGGTGCGCTCAAATGTACAGATAACATCCATAAACTGGAATAAAGCAGAAATATTAAAAAATTAGAATTTTGCCAAATAATATTAGTCCAATTAGTCTCATCTTTGATAACATCTTCAGTCGAATTTACACATAAATTTAGACTGTTCTGATTTTGTAATTGAGGATTTACGTCTGCTTGAAAATATTGGCAATATAAACTAACAATTCCACAAATAATCCCTAAGAAAAGAACCAATCCATAACCTTGGATAGTTCCACCATCCCAATTTGATATGATTAATCCAGCCAAAGGTATACAGATTAAATTCGTCAGATTACAGACACTATTGCGAATACCAAAATATCTACCTCGTAACCTGCGGGGAACAATAATTGCTAACCAACTCAGCCAAGATGCACTTCCTAATCCTCCTAAAAGATGCGTAAAAAAGACAATTGATAGTGTTAATATTACTAATTGTTGGGAATCTAGTAAACTGGAATTATTAGCAAAAATACCAATTACCAGAATTAGCCACAATAACCGAGAAGTTCCAAAGGTTAATAGAGAATATTGAAATCTACTGGTAGTCTGTTCAGAAATGTAAGCACCCACAGGTTGAATAAAATTCACCAGCATGGGAATTGAGGATAACATTCCAAATATCACTGGAGTAGCATCCAACTCGACTAATAAATTACTGACTAAAATTCCACCGGTACTCAAAGAAAACATAGATGCAAAAACAGCATCCAGGGTAGAAGCTTGTAAGCTAGTACGAATGGTATTTTTAGCAAATTTCCTAGGAAACTTTTTAATTAGTGAAGAATCAAGATTGGGAATTTGAATATCTAGTGGTTCAACTATGTCAACCGGAAGAGAATTCATACATTATGATGACTATAGATCATCAATCGTAGAGTGGATATAATTTGCTATCTTTTTAAACTACAAAATCATCTGCGTTCATCTTCGTTTAATTCTGACTGCTTATACCTCACTTAAATGGGAATAGCTTTATCAGTTTTCAGATTCATAGTTTAGGCAACACCTCAAAAAATGTCATCCGTATCTTATAATTAGGAGAATAATCAAGTTTTTGCTATTAATAATTGAGAAAAAGATGCAATTCTCCCCTATTTCTCATCACGAAAATAATAGTTTATATTTATACATATCCATTACTTGATACCGTTCCCAATCAAGATGATTGGGGTTGGGAAGTAGATAAAATTTTAACTAGATCCCCGACTTCTTCAAGAAATCGGGGATCTAAATTCAATTACTCATCTTGATTTTTAGGAGCTTGTTTGCCTTTTTTACCAGCATTTCTCACGTTCATGACTTTTCCTAGTAAATCAAACCAAAAAGGCGCACCCATAGCAATAGCAATACCACTCACAAGCCAACCAGCAATCATACTCAAAACACTGAAAACAGGCAACCCATTGATTCTATATTTTGTGCTGTTAATTTGCTGTTGTAAGTTAGCATTTGTCCAACCAATTGGTAACTCAACTTCCTTTAAAATTTCGTTAGGATCTATTGTATTCATATCTGATGAATTAGATCCTTGTGGTACTACTTGTACAGCTTTGTTAATAATTATTTCCCGCAATAAAGAATCTTTAGATAAGCGGTTAATGATATGAAAAGTATCTGCATTGGCTGTGATAGCTAAAGTTATTCCAATTAAAATTGCCACTCCTTTAGCATTACGTTTATAAACACCACCGGCTCTTTCCATGGAACTATCAAAACTATTTTCAATTTCTTTTCGCAAGATAATAATGCCTTCCTCAGTGCTTTTAGCACTCATTTGGGCGCGTTTTGCCATAGTTTCAATATTATTAACTACAGATTCTGGCAAAATATCAATCAGTTCTTTAACTTTTTTATAAGTTTCACTATCTTTATCTTGGATAGCTGCTATGACTTCATCATGAATATCACTACCTTTTTTGATAGATTTGACAATTTCATTAATATTAGGTTTTAATCCTCCTATGACTATGGCTTTTTCTGCATCTTCAAAAATATCTTGTTTTAAGAATTTTAAGTCCCGTAAAGGTTTATCTAAAATATCTTCATGATTGCCTATGTTTGCCTGGAAACTATTTATATATTTGTCCAGACTATCTCTCATCCTATTTATGGCCATGTATGTATCATATTTATCTTTATTGAATTCATCAACAATGCGGTTATACTCTAATTCCAACTGTCTATAATCTGCGGCAATATCAGTGGCAAACTCACTAGATAATTCCTGATTATTAATATAAACTTGCAACTGAATCAAAATTTGTCTGACATCATCTAATCGTTCATTTTTGAATTGCTCTAGCCTGATTTGGGTTAATTTTTTGACTAGTAATGGTAGCTGTAGTGTATCCATAAAAGTATTGGCAAAACTTTCACCACCAATATAGGAAGGCGCACTACGTTTTTGATCACCAAATACAGTTTCTTTTTTTAATCTAGAACTAGACTTTCTCAAGGAATTAAATAATGAACCAATTGCCCAAGTTACTTTACGAGGAAAAGTTGCCATTAAACCTTTAGCCTCTTGATTAATGCTTTGAATTAAAGGATTGCCGTAAATTTTATTGACTAGTTGAATTACTTTGGGATTTTCTGAGGTTTGAGCATCATCAGCTAAAAGAATTTCAATTGATCTTCTCAAGTGTTCAGCCCGCCATTGCAGCACTGTTGTTAATAGTTCTTGAATTTCTGAAGCCAGTAAACTTAAAATTAAGTAAATAAAAATTAAACCCAGTGCCACATCTAAAATAAAAGGTAGGTTCATTGACATTCTCCTTCAGAGTAATTGACCAAGTGGTAATGGTAGTATTTATATCATTTTATTGGAAAAATGCTTGTAAACTTCCTTAAAAAATCAATAAGAAAATCTTCGCTAAAAAATTATCTCTGTTCTTGAGAAATTGAGCTAATTTGGGATTTAGCCATTGGTCAAAATATAGATGGCAACATGGAAGATTCGCTTTGATCTCTATGTGATTAAACCTAGCAGTTATAAGATTCGCATAGAATATGCCAGAAGGAAGCTTTACTTGGACTCATCTAGAAAAACAGCACCGTGTGGTTGAAAAAAAGATTGATTGGCTATGGCTAATTCTCTTGTTATTGGCAGCGGTGGTCTTGTTTAGCATCAATCTTGGCGGGTTGCCCTTACAAGATGGTAATGAGGCAACCGTGGCCAGGGTAGCGCGGGAAATTTGGCAAGCTCCGGCAGATTCAATGCGCTGGCTTTACCCCACTTTGGGCGGTGAACCATATCATCAGACACCGCCGCTTATGCAATGGTTAATTGCTGGGGCTTATGCTGTGGGTGGTGTCAATGAATGGACAACACGGCTACCTAGTGCTATTTTGACAGCAATTTCTGTACCTTTGTTATATTGCCTGGGGAGAGAGCTATTTCGTCAACGTTGGGCGGCTATTTATAGTGCTTTGATTTATTTAACAATGCTGCCTGTGGTCCGTTATGGCAGGTTAGCGATGTTAGATGGGGCAGTTGCTGGTTTTTTGATTTTGATGATGTGGTTTGTATTGCGATCGCGCCGGGATTTACGTTACTGTTTAGGTGTAGGCATTAGTTTTGGGTTAATTTGTCTAACTCAAGGCATAATGGGTGTTTATTTAGGTGCAGTTGTTTTAGTCTTTCTTTATTGGGATACACCGAGGCTGCTGACAAGTTATTATTTCTGGATGGGTATTTTTATCGGTTGTCTACCTGTATTTTGTTGGTATGGGTTTCAAGTATGGAACTATGGCTATCCCTTCAGTATTGATGTGAATACATCTTTAAGCCAGATCAAAACTATTAGTAATGACAGTTCCGCAGCACCTTGGTATTATCTTTTAGAAATCGGTAAGTGGACATGGCCTTGGTTGATATTTTTACCCCAAACTATTCGCATCACTTGGGATAACAATAACTTAAGTTGGGCAAAACTAATTATTGTCTGGTGTGGTGTTTATCTATTGATCATTTCCCTGATTAGCTGGAAACTTCCCTGGTATATATTCCCCATTTATCCCAGTTTGGCTTTAGCTTTGGGATTTCAGTTAGCAGAAATGGAAAATGTCCCTTCTTCCTTAGGCTATCCCCACGCTTGGGTAACGAGTTTCGCAATGTTAGCGGTGGTAGCTTCGGCGGCAAGTATTTATTTTAGTGGGAGAACTTTAGACAATCTAGAATTACAAATCATTTTTGCTGCGGTGGCTTTAACTATGACTTTAGCCGCAATTTTAGCAGCACGAGGTGATAGACAATTTCTGAAAATTTTAATTTGGGGAAGTTATATTTCTCTACTTCTGTTAATGAAATCTAATTACTGGATTTGGGAATTAAATACAGCTTATTCCGTCAAACCAGTGGCGGCAATGATCACTAAAATAGATCCAGCAGTTAAGGAAATCTACACATCTTTTCCCTACCATCGTTCTTCTTTGGATTTTTATAGCGATCGCACCATTATTCCTGCTTCTATCGGTGAGCTACAATATTACTGGCAGTATGATAGCCAACCTTATTTTCTCCTCAACACCTCTACTTTAGAAAACCTCCAATTTAAATCTATCAGAGTAGTAGATCAAGTAGGAGATTGGCAATTAATTACTAAAGAAAATAACTGATTTAGGACTTACGCACTGGACAAATTAATCATGATAAAATTGTATTTTCACCGATAAATCAACCATGGGGTAGGGGTTTAGCAGTGATCATAGGTGTCAACTTAACGTAAAACCGATGTCCCGACTGGGAATTCATTCCCAGTCTAATAGACATCTGGTAAAAAAGAATGTAGAGACGTTTCATGGAAAGTCTCTACAAGGGAACATAAAAGAAACTTCAGTTGTGAGTCTAAAACTCAATTAAAAAAATGTTTTTTACAAGACGCACAGCGCGACAAAAACAGCGTCTCGGTTCTCAATGCCACATTTTTAAACGTGGGTCACTGTTGCCAGTTGCCTATTCCCTGTTCCCTTTGAATCTTGTTTATGCTTTCAATTTGGGGAATTTCTTGACCATCATGACTCATATTATCTTGAGTCATAGTGACAATCCCCAGAAAAACTGCACTTCCCACAACTAAGGACAAGAAAGGACGCTTAATGAAGATAAAATCTCTGATAATCCTGGATAAAGGTCGGCTTTGACGACGTAAAGCCGAAGAGATCATCATTTGTCTCCAAATAAATGGATCACGCACATAGTGTCCACTTTGGCAAACAACTAATTTTTCTTGGCAATAAGGACAAGTAAACAAACCAATATAAGACTTTATTGGCGTTGTTCTGTTATTTCTTTGGCAAATTGGGCAAGTAACATAATGATCATGAAAAGTATTTGTACTCATCTACCTCGTCCGCCTAGTCCCTTGATTCTATTTATAAGAATATCTGTATTGAATTTTACTGGATATCTAGTATTTATGCCATAATCACTGATGGTGATTGGTAAAATACTATAATGGACTTTGAGAAAGAAATTGACCTAATGACATACTCCTTTCAATATTAACCCAAGTTGTTAGTACCGCAGGAAGGAATTATTTTTTTCTAACTATTTTGTAATTTTTGTTAATTAATTATTGAGTAGGCAGTTTCTCCTTTAATAAACCAAAATGAGAAATAATAGCTAAGAACTAGATTTTTCTGGCATTTCCTCCGCTTATTAATACATTTATCAATATATAGGAATCATAAATGATATTTGAAAAATTTTAAGTAATGTAGGGTGGGCATTGCCCACCAAAACCCTTAGCCGGTAGACATTGCCCACCAAAACCCTTAGCCGGTAGACATTGCCCACCAAAACCCTTAGCCGGTTGGCAATGCCCACCAAAACCCTGATCCGGTCAGGCATTGCCCACCAATAGTATATTTTAAAAATCAAATATTAGTCCTCTAGTTCAGTTTTGCATTCTCGCTGACGACGAAACTCATCAAACCCTATATTTCCCCCACCTTCCATGCGGTTCACTCAGTTAATTAATCGTTTTCAACCCTCACCAGAAACAGTAGTGCTGTTTTTAGCCATGCTAATTGGCGGTAGTACAGGTATGGGTGTAGTCACCTTTCACTATTTAATTAAGCTAATTAACAACTTCATGTTGGAAAATCTGATGGGACAGATTGGGATTTGGGGTGCTTGGACCTTAGCGGCCGTTCCTACTCTCGGTGGTATCATTGTGGGACTCATGCGTTGGCGAACTCAAGATTTTGGTCCAGGACTTTCATCTCTAATAGCTATTTCTCAAGGCAAAGAAGCGAAGAAACCCCTCCGACCGGTGACAAAAATGATCGCTGCGGCGGTTTCTCTCGGGAGTGGTGCATCTTTAGGTCCAGAGGGTCCAAGTGTAGAAATTGGTACTAATTTCGGAGTTTTGTTGTCTGATATATTACAAGTTTCTCAAGAACGTCAGCGGTTACTTTTGGGCGCTGGGGCTGCGGCTGGTTTAGCGGCTGGTTTTAATGCCCCCATTGCCGGAGTATTTTTTGCCTTGGAAGTAGTCATGGGTAGCACCTACTTTGCTACTTCTGCTGTAAGTGTGGTATTACTTGCCGCCGTTGTCGCTGCCTTAATTGCTCAAATTGGTTTAGGTTCACAACCGGCTTTTGCTTTACCTGCTTATCAAGTTCGCAGTTACATGGAATTACCGCTTTATCTGGGTTTAGGTTTGGGTGCAAGTTTAATTTCTGTCACCTATACTGAATCAATTCGGTTAGCTAAAGCCGGCTTTGCCGGTAATTTACCAGGATTAACATTCTTAGGTAAAATTCCTCAGTCAATTCAGCCAATTTTGGGTGGTGTAATTATTGGTGTAGTAGGTTGGCGCTATCCGCAAATTTTGGGTATTGGCTATGGAACTGTAGAAGCTATGCTACAGGATGAGGATTTTTCCCTCAACCTCTTATTAATATTACTAGTGTTAAAACTGCTAATAACAGCGGTAAGTTCAGGTAGTGGTTTTGTCGGTGGATTATTCGCACCAGCTATGTTTTTAGGTGCTTCCTTTGGGTCTGCTTATGCTAAATTTTTGGCTTTTATCGCACCAGCAATAGGGGAATATATGGCTGCTCCTCCAGCTTATGCAATGGTAGGTATGGCAGCGGTTTTAGCAGGTAGTGTGAGAGCGCCATTAACAGCAATTTTAATGTTATTTGAATTAACCCGTGATTACCGCATTGTTTTACCTTTAATGGCAGCGGTGGGTTTAAGTGTTTGGTTAGTAGAACGAATTAAACCAACTTTAGACGCTAATTCTAATCTCCAACAGATTGGTTTACCAGAATTGAAAGATGAAAAGGTAGAACTTTGGCAGCAAATGTTAGTCGCAGATGCTATGCATACTTACCCCAAAAAATTATCAGCAACTCTGGGAGTATTAGAGGCTGCGGTAATAATGACACGGGGACGAATACGCAGCACTTTGATAATTGATGATGATACTGGCAAGCTGGTGGGAATTCTTTCTCTAGAAGATATTAAACGGACTTTGTTTATATGCCAAAATCTTCCTAATTCATCTACTGAAATTCAGGAATATTTATCTACTCAAAAACTGATAGATATTTGTACTACAGATATTCTCTATGCCAGGGATGATGAACCTTTATCTGAAGCTTTAGACCGGATGGCATTACGTGGTTTACATCAATTACCAGTGGTAGCTAAAGACAATCCTGATTTTATTCTGGGTTTGCTAGAAAGAGAACAAATTGAATTAACTTGTAATTTAACAGCAATCACTAAGGTACTACACCAATATTTACCAGTGATCCCAACCACCGAATATATAGAGGAAATTGGGAATTGGTAATTAGTCATTAGTCATTAGTCATTAGTTATTAGTTATTAGTCAGCATACAGCAGTCATTGGGCAGTATGCAGCTATCAGAGGTAAAAGTAAACCACTGACAACTGACAACTGACAAAACTAATGAATATTCTTTAGGCTGTAGCTTCTACTTCAGCATCTTCTACAGATTCTGAATCTACTTGTCGGAGTCGAATGTGTTTTTTTCCTAAAGTGATGACAAACTCATCACCAGGTTGAAGATTCATCTGTTTTGTGTAAGCCGCACCGATTAGCAAGTTGCCGTTTGATTGCACACTAATTCTATAGCTGGCACTGCGTCCACCACGTCCATTCGCACTGGGAGAACTATCCAACTGAATACCCTCAGCATCAATTAGGGCATTCAAGAATTTCATCATGTTGACGCGCTCTATACCATTTTTGGTAACAGTATAGTAGCCACACTGTTTAGCTTTTTCGTCTTTGCTAATGGCTTCTAGCTCTTTAACTTTTTTGAGCAGTTCGTCACCGACTAGGAGTTCAATTTTTTTCTGTTTAGGCATCAACTTAGGTCGAAAATGATTTTTTGAAGTTGTCAAGTGGATTTTATTTTAGCTGATATTGAACTAACAGGAACAGTATCCTTGCGTTTTTTTATCAGCCTGACCAAGTATATTACACTTATAGACAAAATTGTTGCACTATTATCAATTTTTTTCAAAAATTTTCAAAAATATAATTATAATGATGCTGATAGCTACTATAGATAGGAATCCGGTTTTGATTCTTCAGATTACTTGGATAGGGCAGGTAAGAGGTAAGGGGATTCTTGAAAAGAATCAATTAGGAGTCTTATATACTATTCTTGTTTGATTCGCACTCGTCAATAACTCAGCCCTAAAGGGACTGAGCTTGTAAGAAATCAAGACTTACGTGTTTGACTAGCTCATTGAGACGTAATTTGGTACGAACTTCCAGATACTTCCCCAGTCTGGACTATCTTCAAGCTATCTTGTAATAGCGTTGGGTAAAGCCAAGACATCTTAATTACGTTGGGCGAGGGGACATTAAACTTTACTCCAAGGATTATCTCTTAATGCGAGTACCCGTAATTTCAGCAGACAGCACACCATTAATGCCAACTAAACCAAGTCGGGCAAGACGGTGGATCAAAGATGGTAAAGCCATCGGCAAATTCGACAAACTTGGCATTTTCTATGTCCAGTTATTATCCGAACCAAGCGATGTCGAAACACAAGAAATAGTTATTGGTTTAGACCCTGGTAAACTCTTCTCTGGTATAGCGGTTCAATCCCAAAAATTTACCTTACAGATGCTACATTTAGTCCTCCCATTTAAAACAGTCAAAGAGCGAATGGAAACTCGGTCAATGATGCGTCGTAATAGGAGAGGAAGGCGAATTAATAGGAAGTTATCTTTCAACGCCCGTAATCATCGCCAAGCCAGATTTGATAATCGGCGTAATTCAAAATTACCTCCAAGTATTAGGGCAAATAAAGATTTGGAATATCGAGTAATTAGTTTGCTCCTCCAGCTTTACCCAATAAAAACACTTGTAATTGAGGAAGTTGAAGCACGAGGCAATAAAGGATTTAGTCCCGTTATGGTTGGTCAAAGATACCAAATTAGCCGACTATCAGAACTTGCCGATGTCGTTTTAAAGAAAGGCTGGGAAACGTCAAATCTTCGTAAACACCTGGGATTGCATAAAGAAAAATCCGATAAGTCTTTACAAATACCAGAAACCCACGCCGTTGATGCAGTGACATTAGCGAGTTCTGAATTTGTTAAATACCAGACTTGGGCAGGAGCTAAAAATCATGGTGCATCTTGGGTAGGATCTGTAGATATCACTGAATCACAATTCACTATTGTGCGTCGTCCGCCAATTAGTCGCAGACAATTACATTTAATGTCCTTCAGTAAAGGTGGTAATCGTCGGAAATATGGCGGATCTGCAACCCGTCATAGGTTTAGAAAAGGTGACTTTGTGAAAGCCAGTCAAGGCACTAAAACATTCTTTGGTTGGGTTAGCGGAGACACTGAAAAACAAGTATCTGTCAGTGACGCTAATTGGAAAAGATTAGGACAATGCACAGTTAAAAAAGTTAAATTGATACGAAGATCGACAGGTTTAATTATCACTGCGGTTAAAACCGCCCGTGTCGCTTCCCTCTGGTGCACGCTTTGTGACTGAGTTTCCCACTTACCGGAAGGTCTTATGACACAATCAGACTGGGAAGAGGGAAGAGCGATTAAAGAAAGGAAATTTTATAACCAGCAAAAATGAAACTAACGACGAGGGGACACTACAGTGTAAAAGCATTGCTAGATTTGAGTTTACGTCCAAAATATGGACCGGAATCTGTCAGAGCGATCGCCAAACGTCAAGATATCCCTGCTCCTTATTTAGAAAAGTTGCTCATAGAAATGCGTCGAGCCGGATTAGTGACATCAATTCGTGGTAGCGTCGGTGGATACCAATTAGCAAAAAAACCGGCACAAATATCTATTGGACAAATTTTAGAAGCGGTTGGTGAAAATATAACTAACTTACCCCTGAACAATCCCACACCTGCTCAAACAGCAGATTGGGTAACATCCAGTCTCTGGCACAGACTCAACCAAAAGCTCAAAGAAGCCTTGTACAATATTACCCTGGCAGACCTTTATTATGACGCTCGCAGTTGGCAAGCATCTCAAGGTGAAGAAGCCAATTTTGTAGTTTAGTGATAATTGCCAACCAACAACTGACAACTGACAACTGACAACTGACAACTGACAACTGACAACTGACAACTGACAAAGAATAAATGATATCTGCTGTTTTGATTTTGGCTGCCTTGTTAGACTACTTAATAGGAGATCCTTGGGGTTGGCCTCACCCCGTGCGAGCTATGGGATGGGTAATTTCTCAATTGAGTAAACTAGCTCTCCAATATTGTCAAAATCCTCTTTCTCAGCGTCTGGCTGGAATTTTTCTGGGGATGATTGTGATGATTGGTAGTGGTTTAGTTGGCTGGATTATAGTTCAAAGTGCCAAGTGGGTACATCCATTTTTAGGAATTGTGGTAGAAAGCATTCTTGTTGCTAGTTGTTTTGCGCTCAAAAGTTTAGGAAATGCAGCTATAGAAGTTCTCCAACCTTTAATAAATGGAGAATTAGAAACAGCGCGACAGGTATTAAGTAATTATGTCGGTAGAGACACAGCCAATCTTTCCGCAGCGGAAATTCTCAGAGCTATCTTAGAAACCGTTACAGAAAATGCGACTGATGGTGTAATGGCTCCTCTTTTTTATACTATTATTGGTGCATTTATCCCTGTTATCGGTGCTGCCCCTTTGGCTTTAGCATATAAAGCTAGTAGCACCTTAGATTCAATGATTGGTTATAAAGAACTACCTTATACTTATCTTGGTTGGTTTAGTGCGCGGTGGGAAGATGGTTTTACTTGGTTGCCTTGTCGGTTAACAGTGATAACTTTATCATTATTATCCTTAAAACCTGTAAATGTTTGGCGAATTTGTCGCCGCGACGCAATCAAAGATCCCAGTCCCAATTCTGGTTGGAGTGAATGCGCTTATGCTGCCGTTTTAGGTGTACAAATGGGAGGCATAAATTGGTATCGTGGAGTAGCTAAAGATAAACCACTTTTAGGAGATGCTATTTATGCCATTACTCCAGATTCTATTTATAAAGCTTTACAATTAACCCAATATGCATTTTTACTGTGGTTAGGAATAGCAATATTTTGTCAGTTTTTAGTTGTCGGGGTTTAGCAATGCTCACTAAAGTAGGGGCGTATTGCAATACGCCCCTACCTATCCGTTGGCTTCTACACCCGCCAGCCA
>JAKOGY010000250.1 GCA_028658405.1 Dolichospermum sp. ST_sed8
TTTGACTGAGCTTTAAACTGGTGCAAATGAGTGTTTCTTATTTCCAGTTAAGAGTTAAGAGTTCCCTTCTTTTGTAATTATAATCTCACATCTTGCTTTGACTCTATCATTAGAGGAAGAGAAAAAAGACGTGCTAGAAAGACACTTTACAAAATCAGTGATTGCGCTAGAATACAAATAACGTGCGTTACATTTCATTTACGCATCTTACAAGACTGGCGAACTGCTTGCAGCAGTGCTTCGCTATCGCGCTAAACCTAATTATAAAAAGATCAAGCTATAAATTGTTACACTAAATGTAGCAAGCCTTTGATTAGATTGGAAGATGATTTCTTTAACAAAAGATATGTTTGTTCTTCCGACACTTGTCGAAGTGAATTTTCGGAAAAACGGGATTTGTCTAATTTGTCTAAGGCAGTAAAAGTATTTAGCATAATTTTGACCGGTGGTAAAGTTGTTTGGCATTTCGCTAATGGAAATTATGTAGAGACTGCACAAACATTTTACGACGTAGCTCAAACCATTGCTGATGCTGTTATTGATAGCACTAACACCAATGTTTAGTGGCTAATTCTAATGCTGGAGTTTAGACAAAAGGAGTGTTATGGGTCTAAAATCCAGTTATTTGAATGCTGCTATAACTTGGGTTCAAAAAAATGACTCTGATTTTCAGAGTCATTTTTTTTATGATGAAAATTTTGACATCTTCACCAGAAATATCTTACTTCTTAGCTTCAGCAATGGGAACCCACTCAGTGTGAAAAGAGCCTTCTTTATCAGTCCGTTTGTAGGTATGTGCGCCGAAGTAGTCGCGTTGTGCTTGTGTTAAGTTTTGTGGCAAGCGATCGCGGCGGTAACTATCGAAGTAATCTAAAGAAGCACTAAAAGCGGGAACAGGAATACCCAACTTAGCAGCAGTCACAATTACTTCCCGCCAAGCAGCTTGTCTATCCAGAATTGTTTGCTTAAATTCAGGTGCTAACAACAAGTTAGGTAAAGCTGGATTTTCGTCAAATGCTTTCTTAATCTTATTCAAGAAGCCAGCCCGAATAATACAACCACCTTTCCAAATCCGCGCCATTTCGCCCAGATTTAATTCCCAATTGTAAGTTTTGGAAGCTGTAGATAACAGCGCCATACCTTGAGCATAAGAACAGATTTTGGAACAATAAAGAGCATCACGCACCATGTTCACAAAAGCTGCAATGTCGCCACCATACTTAGCATTAGGTCCGGTGATGATCTTAGAAGCAGCAATCCGTTCATCTCTAATAGAAGACATAATTCGGGCATTTACAGCCGCTGTAATTGTCGGAATTGCTACACCCAATTCTAAAGCAGTTTGTACAGTCCAACGACCAGTTCCCTTTTGACCGGCTGCGTCCACAATCAAGTCAACAAGCGGAATTTTGCTTTCTGGATCAACGTAGGGGAAAATATTGGCGGTAATCTCAATCAAAAATGAATTGAGTTCGTCAGTTGTATTCCATTGTGCAAACACTTCATGAAGTTGTGCTGCATTTAAACCACCTACATTTTTCAGCAAGTCGTAGGCTTCTGCAATTAACTGCATATCACCGTACTCAATACCGTTGTGAACCATTTTTACATAGTGACCAGAACCACCAGGTCCAATGTAGGTTACACAAGGTCCATCATCAACTTGAGCCGCGATTTTATTGAAAATAGGGGAAAGATACTCGTAGGAGCTTTTTGTTCCACCAGGCATCAAAGAAGGACCATTTAACGCGCCTTCTTCACCACCACTCACACCCATGCCGACATAGCGTAAACCAATGGGTTCTAATTCTTGAGTGCGTCTATCGGTATCTTCAAACCAAGAGTTACCACCGTCAATAATGATATCACCTTCTTGTAACAAAGGTTTAAGCTGCTGAATTACCGCATCAACAGGCTTACCAGCTTGTACCATTACCAAAATTTTGCGGGGACGTTCCAATGAGGCGACAAATTGTTCGAGGCTAAAAGCAGCTTTTACGTTCCGTCCTGGAGCGCGGTGTGCCATGAAGGCATCGGTTTTTTCACGAGAGCGGTTGTAAACTGCAATTGGGAAGCCATTTCTTTCGACGTTGAGAGCGATATTTTCGCCCATAACCGCTAATCCAATCACACCAAAGCTTTGTAGTGTCATAGTTCAGTTTAAATCTTTTGTTTGGGTTTGGCTCTTTCTCTTGCAGATCCTTTCTCTTTAAGGGTAGTCTGAGATTTTGGCTTCACTCCTAAAGAAGATATTAAGAGTTTTTCAAGAATTTTAAAAAAATTAGAAGTAACATCAATAATTGATTTTAATTTGTATCGAAGTCCACAATTTAGTGACAAAATTTGCAAAATTAAAATACACAGCACAATTGTAATAGTAAGGAGTATGAAAAAATGCTGGCTTATCTTCTCGCCTTGGTAGTCGCTTTTGGCAGTCTCGCCATTTATTTATCAGCCTTCTTTTTTCCAGAAATCCATCGTAAGAATGATTTTATTTGGAGTGGAGTTGGGCTATTCTACGCCTTAGTATTATGGATTTTTACACCTCGAATTACTGGGGGTTTGTTACTGGGTCATGTAGCTAGTGTGGCACTTTTGGTGTGGTTTGGTTGGCAAACTCTCTCATTGCGGCGACAGTTAGCACCCCAAGGACAACAAACTCCTCTCCCCAGTCTGGAGCTAATTAAGGTAAGTTTCCAGGAACAAATGTCAAAGTTTTCTCTCAAGGAGAAATTTGGGCAATTATCAGGATTCATTGCTAGTTTGTTTAGTGGCACTAAAGCGAAGCTAGAGCAGACTGTGAATAAAAAGCCAGTTATCAAAACTGCGGAAGAAGTTTTGCCAACAATTACCACTGAAGTAATGCCATCGTCAAAGTTACCAGAAGATGCGGTAACTGTTACTCCAGCAATGACAACTCAAGGTTTGTGTGAGGAGACTGTTTCCCCATCTCCTATTTTGGAAATGGTAGAACTAGCACCGACACCACCCCCTGTGGGTGAGCAGGAAGAAAATGAGGTAATTCCGCCTACAGAATCACCGATAACGGTGGAAACTGAAACTGTGGTAGAGATTACTCAAACTGAGATTGTGATTTCTGAAACTCCTACATCCGCAGAAGCTGAAACTGTGGTAGAGATAACTCAAACTGAGGTTGTGATTTCTGAAACTCCTACAGCAACGGAAATTGAAACTGTGGTAGAGATAACTCAAACTGAGGTTGTGATTGTAGTAGAAGAAACTAGCGAAACTGCAAGTGCGCCAGAATTAAGTTCCTCAAATCCAGTTACATCGGAGTTATTAGCCGTAGAAACAGCCGAAAAATCTAATATGACCGTTGAGGAAGTTAAACCAGAAGGGGAAGCATTGCCAGAACAAATACCACTTAATAAACCAATTGGGAGTGATTAAGAGGATTTACGCTGTGCTGATTCCCATAATCAAATTATGATAGTGCTGCCGCTGGATTGAATCCCAATTGGGATAATAAACGGTCAATATCAAAATGCTCAGACATTAATTGACGAATGCACTCTATTTTAATTGGTTCATGGACACGAACTTGACCAAAGGTGCGATCAATGATTTCCACTGTGGTGAGGGTATCGAGATCCACGGACAAAATCGGGATTTCTAACTCTTCAGCCCGGTTGAGGATAAACGCAGGAGGTGGCAGTTGTCCAGTCAGAATGAGACATTGAGTAGATGTTTCTAAGGCTGCTTGTTGAATTTCAACGCGATCGCCTCCTGTCACTACTGCCATATTCCGGCGTTTACGGAAGTATTTGACGGCAGAGTTAACATTCATCGCCCCAATGGCTAGACTTTCGACTAATAAATCTAGGCGATCGCTTCGACAGAGAACTTCAGCGTTTAACTGCTTGACTAATTCCCCGACACTCACACTGCGGAGGATATCGCTTTTGGGCAATGTTGCTAGTACGGAAATACCCTGTTTTTCTAGAAATGGGTTGAGGAGAGTTTGCACTAACTCCAATTTTTCGTGAGGAACTTCGTTAATCACCACACCCATTAACCGTTTACCTAATTGCTGTTTAGCAAACAACAACGCCTCTACAGATGTTAGCGATTGATAACGGCTGATTAATAATACAGGAGCATCTAATTTTTCTGCTAATTCCAGTAAGGATAATCCAAATAAATTTCCTTCTGATAAGTTAGCAGGACCTTCTAAGAGTATCAAATTACTCTTTGGTATTTGTGAATACTTCTGTACTAGTAACTGTTGATAGTTCGTTGTATCTTCTCCCTCTAAGCGTTTCTGGACGGTAATTTCATCCAAAGACAATAAGGTAGGAGCAATGCGGTTGTCTGGAAGGTTGAGGTTATGAGTAATGAACTGGACATCTTCTTCAACTACTGTTCCCGCCGATGTCTTGACAAAATTACCCAAAGGTTTGCCATAAGCAATATCCAAACCTTTTTGTTTTAGCTGATGAGACAAACCTAAAACTGTTGCAGATTTGCCACTGTAAGCTTCAACTGATCCAACCAGCAAATATTTAGCAAGTGTTGGCACGTATGCACTCCTAATTTGAAAAGTTTGTGAGACTCAGCTAGGTGTCTACTAATTTTAGTGCAATAGGCGGAAGGTAAATAGCTTTAGCAATCCTAATTGCCTGAATTTTCAAAATTAAATGGGAATAAATCTAGCTGTGGTAGCTATTGTAGCGATTTTGATTGTCCCAATTAATAAAGTAATCCTAATTGTAATCGCCTCATCCTTTTTCAGCCCGTTTATATTTGACAAGTTTTAGGTTATGAGATAGCGTAAGCACTGCTGCAAGGAGTTCACCTAATCACCACCGAAGCACAAGAGGCGATCACATTGCCGACTTTAACCTTTTTTGTGCTATACAGGAAATATTAAACAGAGTTTTCTAAATAGTTATGGCTGCAAAATACTTTAATCCTTATACAGATTTCGGCTTTAAGAAACTGTTCGGTGAAGAAGGCAGTAAAGATTTACTCATTGATTTTCTCAACCAACTTCTACCAATACATCATCAAATTCAACAATTAACCTTTAAAAATTTAGAAAATCTAGCTGATACCATAGTAGAACGTAAAGCGATATTTGATATTTACTGCGAAAGTAAAACTGGTGATAAGTTTATTGTGGAAATGCAAAAAGCAAAAATCAAGCATTTCAAAGATAGAGCCTTATTCTATTCCACATTCCCCATTCGTGAACAATCAGAAAAAGGCGATGGGAATTTCTTTTTACTACCGGTCTATTTTATCGCCATTTTAGATTTCGAGTATGACGAAAATACAACATCTAAATTTAGGCGCGATGTATGTCTAAAAGATCAAGATGGTGATATTTTCTTTGATAAGTTAAACTTTAAATTTTTACAAATGCCATTATTTAATAAACAAGAAAATGAATTAATAACGCATTTTGATAAATGGCTGTATTTTTTGAAGAACTTAGAAAGTTTTAATCATATACCCGTGATATTAAATGAACCAATATTTCAGAAAGGGTTTGAAATAGCGGAAATATCTCACTTAAATGTGGAGCAGTATGAACAATATAAGAAGAGTTTAGTGCAGTATCTAGAAGTGAAAAATGTATTTGATACAGCCTTTGAGGAGGGTGAAAAGGTCGGTATTGAGAAGGGTATTGAGAAGGGTATTGAGAAGGTTGCCAAAGCATTGAAAGAGCAAAATATAGCTATAGAAATTATTGCAGAATCAACTGGCTTATCTTATGAAACTATTAAAAGAATTTGAGGAAGTGAACAAAAAAGGTATCTAATAATATAATACGTAGATTTATTTCAATGCGAGATTCTGATTGAGTTTTAGCCATTTTACAAAACGCAATACCCCTCGTTTTTATTTTGTTCACCTACTTACAAGAAGTTTTGGATATTTCTTTAATTGGAAATTTCTAAAGCGATTTGCCTATTGAGAATGTTATTATTAATTTCATCTGAGTTATGGAAATACGACTATGGCAGATCCTCTAACGACCAGTGTATTGGTAGGTTTGGCAGTTCAAAAGTTTGTTGAGTCGAGTGCGGGTGATCTAGCCGAAAAATTTACGACGGATGCAATCGCTAAAATTCCCCAACTGTGGCAGCAAATTAAGCACAAGTTGCAGGGAAAATCACCGAAAGTTGATGAGGCTTTGATGAAGTTGGAATCGGGCGATCGCTCTGGTATTGATACTGTAACCAAAAATCTTGATGTCGTGTTGGATGAAGATGAAACTTTTGCGGAAATATTGCAAAAATTAGCGCAGGAAATCAATGCAGGGCAAATTTCACAAGTAGGTTTGGATGGAATAACGGCGAATCGGGTTGGGGCGGATATTGATCAAAAAGCTAAGGGCGATCGCGTTGAGCAGATTGGCGCAACAGATGTGAATGCAACTGGTGATGCTGTTTTTAAAGTTAAGCAAACCATAGATTAGGCTGCGAAGCTAGAGGTTGAAGGCATGGAAGAGTTGTTAGAATTACGGACATTGTTGATTAATGGCAATATCTCCGATGCTTTGTTGTTGGTGGAGGAGATGACAGAGATGAGCAAGGATGACAAGCTAAATAAAATCTCTAGCTTTGCCAAGATCCTGCTATTGCATTTAATCAAACAACAAGCAGAGAACAGAACAACGAGATCGTGGGATGCTTCCATTGAAAATGCTGTCTATGAAATTCAAAAAACGAATCGGCGGAGAAAAGCGGGCGGTAGTTATTTGACGATAGAAGAATTACGAGAAGCCATAGGTGATGCCTATCGAGTAGCTCTCTCTGGGGCGACGGCTGAAGCTTTTGGTGGTTGCTACACCGTGACACAGCTTGCAGCAATGGTAGATCGGGATGCAATTATTAATCAGGCGATCGCTTTAGTTTCTGGAGATTAATGTGTGAGCGAACAGCAAATTAATCAAACAGGATTCAAAGATGTCTAGTTGAGTTCGCAATTTGCCGAAATTCCTTTGGGGGTGATTTCTGAGGATGAGGCTTTGGCGTTGTTGAGAAAGTTGCTAGGCAAATCGCGGGTTGATCAGAAACTCGCAGCCGCGCAAGCAATTTGCGAATATTTGGGTTATTTGCCCTTGGGTGTGGAGTTGGCGGGGCGTCTCTTTGAGGCGCGAACTGTTAGGCGATCGCCATCCCGATGTCGCCGCCAGTCTCAACAACCTGGCATTTCTGTACAAGTCGCAAGGGAAATATGATGAAGCCGAACCACTCTATCAACAAGCTCTCTCTTTGAGGCGAGAACTGTTAGGCGATCGCCATCCCGATGTCGCTGATAGTTTATCTAACTTAGCTGCACTTTACTATAACACCCAGCGTTATAGCGAAGCCCTACAATCAATTCAACTTGCTATCCAAATTTACGAGCAAACCCTTGGCACTGATCACCCCACAACCCAAAACGCACTCGGTTGGTTACAGCTAATCCAAAATGCCATGTAAAATTAACTCAGTCCCCAATTAATCAAGCAATCCTATGACCAAACCGAAGCACAAGAGGCGATCAGCGACTTTAACCTTTTTTGTGCTATACAGGAAATATTAAACAGAGTTTTCTAAATAGTTATGGCTGCAAA
>JAKOGY010000251.1 GCA_028658405.1 Dolichospermum sp. ST_sed8
CTGCGCCAAAGAGGTGTAGTAAACGCCCTATTAGAAAACTTTATTGATGCGGCTGTCACCATTCTCATCTGGTGGGGTGTAGGCTTTGGTATTGCCTTTGGCACAAGTGCTGGTGGGTTTATTGGTACAGACACTTTTTTCTTGAGTCAATTACCAACTAATGGTGTTTTTACTAATGGTGGTGTACCAGGAATAGCTTCTGAACTCAATGCCTATACTTTGTTCTTCTTTCAGTTTGCCTTTGCGGCTACAGCCAGTACAATTACCACTGGGGCAATGGCTGGAAGAACAGACTTTATTGGTGATTTAATTTACAGTGCTGTTATGGCTGCATTCAGCTATCCAGTGGTTGTGCATTGGGTATGGAATTCCAGTGGTTGGTTATCGAAAATTGGTTTTCATGACTTTGCTGGTAGTGCCGTAGTTCACACTGTTGGGGGTTGGACAGCCTTAGTAGGCGCTTATTTACTCGGACCTCGGACTGGACGGACTCCTTGGGGACAAATTCCTCCTGCCCATAACTTAGGTTTAGCAGCTTTGGGAACAATGATTCTCTGGTTTGGCTGGTATGGCTTTAACCCCGGTTCAACTCTGGGGACTGGTAGTCCTGGGTTAATTGGTTTGATTACTCTGAATACTACCCTTGGTGCTGGTGCTGGGGCATTATCGGCGATGTTTTATCAATATACACGTTCCGGCAAATGGGATTTAGTCTATTCTCTGAATGGTTCTTTGGCAGGATTGGTGGGCATTACAGCAGGTTGTGCTTTTGTTGCTCCCTGGGCTGCGGTTGTAATTGGTCTCACTGGCGGAATTTTAGTAGTTTTAGGCATTGATATTATTGAATCATGCAAAATTGATGACCCCGTGGGAGCATTTGCTGTTCATGGTATTAATGGTATGATGGGTACACTGGCAGTTGGCTTTTTAGGTCAATCAGAATTGACTTTAAACAAAAAAGCTGGACTGTTATTAGGGGGTGGTTTTGATTTACTGGGTGTGCAGATTTTAGGTGTAGTTGCAATATCAGTTTTCACTATTACTTTTGCCCTAGCAATGTTCTCTGGACTTAATGCCATTGGCAAACTGCGGGTTAATCCTGAAGCTGATAAAATCGGGATTGATAACTATGAACATGGTGCGACTGTATGGCCTGATGTCTATGCAGTTGAGGAGTTTGTAGAGGAAGAAAAAAATCACTATAAAAATCCTCAAGTAAGTCCGTAGGGTTTGTCAAAGCAGTTGTTGGTGGGTTAAAGTGCAAGCTAACCCACCTTCTTTAAACACAAAAACGCTAACCGAAAAAAAAGTTACTTTATAGTGTTGACAAAAAATTTTCAGTGTGTTATCATCGAATAGACGAGGAACAACTATCTCATAGTAATAACTAAATAGGGCTTGCTGAAAGAAAGTAAAAGCATTGATAGATAAAGGTTTACACGCGAAAAAGTGTAAGACTATTAACAATAGATGTTTAAAACCCTTGTATTTCAACTAAAAATAACCGCGTAAATTCGAGGGATAATTGCCCAACTCTTCCTTCTTCCTTCGTGTCCTTCGCTCCTTCGTGGTTCAATAGGGGCGTATTGCTTCCGTAGGGGCGTATTGCTTCCGTAGGGGCGTATTGCTTCCGTAGGGGCGTATTGCTTCCGTAGGGGCGTATTGCAATACGCCCCTACTAAATTCTAAATTCTATTAATTCTTAGCTGCTGGTTGAGTGCCAGGAATTGTGATATCTATTGTTGTTACCTTGTCGGCTAAATTGGTTAGTGGTTGTTTCATTGCTGCTTTATTTCCAACTACTAAGGTGACTAAATTTTCTGGTTTTAGGTATTTCTGTGCTACCCGTTTAACATCTGCGGCTGTAGTAGCAGTGACGGCTTTTTGATAGCGAAAGAGGAAATCTGCGGGATAACCATAATATTCGTAGCGCATTAACCTAGATAATGTTTGGCTAGGATCTTGAAAATTGAAGACAAAAGAATTTAGTGTAGAATCCTTAGCTTTATTTAATTCTTGGGTTGTAATATTTCCAGTTTGCAACCGTTTGATTTCGGTTTGCAATGATTTGATAAACTGGACTGTGGTTTCTGTACGAGTTTGTCCCCCAGCAATGAATGTTCCTGGATAGTCAAAACGGGGACTCCACATCCCATACACAGAATATGCTAAACCTTGGCGCGATCGCAATTCATTAAATAAGCGTCCTCCAAATCCATTTAAAACGCCATTCATTACGTCTAATGCTGGATAATCAGGATTATCGAATTTTCCGCCTAAATGACCAATTAAAACACTACTTTGGGTGAGTTGGGGTTGATTAACGAAAAATACACCACCTAAATTGGCTTGTGTAATTTCTGGTAGTTGGATTTTAGCAATTTCTGGATTTGGTTTCCAGTCACCAAATTTGGCTTGAATGAGCGATCGCATTTTTTGAGGATTAAAATCGCCAACAATCCCTAAAATTAAATTATTGGGGTGAAAATATTGCTGGTAAAACTTGAGTAAATCGTCACGGGAAATTTGATCAAGAGTTGCATACTCAACTGTCCGCGAGTATGGACTTTCTTTCCCATAGATTAATTTTCTCAACTCTCGACTGGCAATACTATTAGGATTATCATTTCGTCTAGCAATACCACCGCGAATCTGAGTTTTATCCAAATCCAACTTTTCTTGAGCAAAAGCTGGTTCTCGCAGTACCTCAGTAAATAGCCCAAAAGCCATTTCTAAATCTTCAGTCAATGCCTCAAAACTAGCACTACCAGCAGCTTCACCCATATCTGTTTCTACAGATGCTGCTCGTTGTTCTAAAATCTCATTTAACTGATCAGCAGAATGCTTTTGAGTGCCACCACTTCGCAATGTTGAACCAACTAAACTAGCTAAACCTGCTTTTTCACCTTCCAACCGGCTACCCGTTCTAATCAATGCTGTACCAGTTACTAATGGTAGTTCATGATCTTCCATCAAATAAACTACCAAACCATTTTCTAGGACATACCTTTCATACTTGGGTAATTTAACTGCTGAAACTGGGGCAAATTTTAACTCATCGTAATGCTTTGCTGCTGTTGCTGCCCAAGAAAAATCTGCCCAAGAAAAATTAAAATTTACTAGCAAACAAGCAACAACCATCACCAAGGTAAAAACAAATCTTTGTGCCTTGGAAAAGTGGAATTTTTGGCTTTTCAAATCAAACCTTAACATATCTGTCTTCAACTTTGAATTTTGTTAGCGTAGCTACCTGGCTTATTTTGACAACAACTTGCCAACTATGCGATTTTCTGGGGTAAAAGTTGCCTTGGCTACTCTTTGAATATCTTCAGGAGTGACAGCGGCAATTTTGTCTAATTGCTGGAATAAATTGCGCCAAGAACCTGTTTTTACTTCATATTCCAACAACTGTTCTGCCATGCCTGAGTTAGAATCAAGGCTGCGTAATAAACCCGCTCTGGCTTGGGTTTTTAGTCTTGCTAATTCCACCGCAGATACAGGTTCAGTTTTCAAGTTATCAATTTCTTGCCTTAATGCGATCGCCACTTGATCCACTGTTTTTCCTGGAGATGTGAGAGCATAAAAGAAGATCAGATTGGGATATTTATCTCCTGGAAATCCACTAGAACCTTGGGCATTTAGGGCTAAACTTTGTTTTTCTACCAAAGACTTATACAGTCTTGATGTTCTCCCGTCACTCAATAAACTACCAATTATTTCGTAAACTGCATTGTCGGGATGAGTCACAGCCGGACGATGATAACCTTCTAAATACCAAGGTTGGGTAGCTAATTCTAAAGTAACTTCCCTGGTAGCAGTTTGTTGGGGTTCTACTGGTAGTTTTTGCTGGGGTTTGGGTTTAGCTTGATAACGTCCAAAATAAGTTTGTGCCAGTTTTTTCACTTCAGCAGGATTGACATCTCCGACAATGGCAATAGTTAAATTACTGGGAGCATAATAAGCATCAAAAAACTTTTTAACATTTTCTGGCGTTAAGTTGCGAATATCCTGATCATAACCAATTACTGGTCGGCGATAAGGATGAACTTTGAAAGCAGCATCTATAAATTTTTCCACCATTTGGCCGATAGGTGAATTTTCTACTCGCAACCGTCTTTCTTCTAAAATTACCTCTTTTTCTTTATAGAATTCCCGAAATACAGGATCTAAAAAACGATCAGATTCCAAGGACATCCACAGTTCTAATTTATTGGCAGGAAAACTATAAAAATAGCGGGTAGCTTCGGCAGAAGTATTGGCATTTAAACCCACACCTCCAGCTTGTTCGACAATTTGCCCCATTTCGTTTTGTTTAACTAATTTGAGTGCCTGGCCTTCCATGGCTTTAAATTCAGTTTCTAACCGCGCTATTTCGGCTTTTTTGCCGCTGGTTTTTGCCGTTTTAATTTGGTTATCTAACTGTTCTAATTTTTGTAAAAGTGGTGCTTCAGCTTTATAGTCTGTAGTGCCAATCCGCTTTGTGCCTTTAAATGCCAGATGCTCTAAAAAGTGGGCTACACCTGTTTGTCCATCTGGTTCATCAATACCACCGACATCAGCATAAGTGAGAAAGGAAACTACTGGGGCTTGGTGTCTTTCTAAAACAATGAATTTTAGTCCATTATCAAGGCGAAATTCTGTGAGCCGATTAATTACTTGTTCTAGGTAGGGTTGAATTGAATTTTCGGATTTTTGCAGGGCTATGGCCATTTCTGGCATCCATCCCCAATTAAATAAGATCAACGCCAAAGCAGTTGCTAATAGCCGACGGAATGGGGATTTTTTCAGGTTATCCATGAATAATTCTAAAATTGTCTGGTGCATAAGCAGAAGTTAATGTTAATTTACATTACTGGAAAAATTGAATAATTAACACGAAGAGATTTAACCTTCTATTAAGCTTTCTGTAATTTTTACATTCTCCATTGCACAATAGGGCTACAAATCTTGTTTTGGAGATATCAAAATAATTACCATGCGAGTTTTTAATTCTCCTCCATCGTCAGAAATACAGACGCGCACACGTATTTTACAAGCAGCACAGCGGTTGTTTGCTGCGAAGGGATTCGAGGGAACCACAACCCGTGATTTAGCGCAAACCGCAGGGGTAGCTGAGGGAACTCTCTTTCGTCATTTTGCCAATAAAAAAGCAATTTTGGTGGAAGTAGCTACTAGCGGTTGGGTGGATATTCTCACGGATTTGCTGACCGAGTTAAGCGAAATGGGTAGCTATAAGGCGATCGCCCAAGTTATGCGCCGTCGGATGTGGAATCTGCAAAAAAACGCCGATATTATGCGCGTTTGCTTTATGGAAGTGCAATTTCATCCAGATTTGCGCGATCGCATTCAAACAGAAGTTATTGATAAAATGACTTCTGTTGCTGAAGCATTTTTTCAAACTGCAATAGATAAAGGCATCTATCGTCAGATGGATGCCAAACTTGGAGCTAAAGTTTTTTTGGGTTTATTTGCGATCGCCGGTTTTTCTGATCATACCCTTATAGAACCCAACGCCTCCCCCCAAGAAATGCAAAAAATGGCGGAAGGATTAGCGGATATATTTCTTAACGGTGTTCTAGCAAAGGAATAGATAACAGTTGACGGTTGACGGTTGACGGTTGACGGTTGACAGTTAACAGCGAACAAGAGGTAAGGATCTTTACCACTGACCACTGACCACTGACCACTGACTACTGACCCCTGACTAATTCCCCATTGCTTGCGCTTGATGACTCCACTGTTGCACTAATTCAACTGCTGGACACAAATCGCGGTTATGCAATGTTGCTACTTGCAAACGCATAACTTGTCTATGCAATCTGTGAGTAGGAGTTTGCGCTAATTGAGCAATGGAAATAACACCAGAGTGAAGCAATATACCGCAATATTGAGTCCCTACACTGGGAACACGGGCTAAACCTGCTAAAACTACCCATTTATTCACAGAATGGATGTTTACCTGTAATTTACCTGCTAATACTATTCTCTCTTCTGGAGTTTTTCCTCTTTTAATTAGTTCTTCTGTGGTATTGATGCCACAATTTTTTAGTTGGGCTTGATCTTCTGCGCTTAATCCTGGTAAGTCTTTAACAGGCCAATCGGATTTTTGAAGTAAATTTCTATTAGTTGCACGGTTAATGGTCATTTTTTGATTTTTTAGTATGGGTTAATTTATGTAAAAATTCAGGATTTACCGGGATTTCACTTTCTGAATTTTAACATTTTTATCAAATCGCCATCCTTCTTTAGGACGGTATTATTGACATTATGACCTAGAAAAATTCAAACCTGCAATTTATTTATTGCTCAACTTCCTTAGTTAAAGGATATTTACAGTCAATAATACCCGATAACTGTCATCTTACATCTAAAAACTTAATTACAAATATTAACTTATTGGATAATTCAGAAGAAAGAAGGAGTGCTGTATGGCTTTTAACCTAATTTTTTTATTTCATTCAAGCGCGTACAGTTATGAGAATTTTTAGAATTACGAAACTTTTATCTTCCCTATTTCTTTAAAAAGTCAATCCTTAACCTATAGTTAATTTTCCTCGCATTACTGTTACAGCTTGTCCAGATATAAAGACGCGGTTTGCTCCTGGATAGTACACTTTCACTACTCCACCCCGACTGGAAGCTTGATAGGCTAAAAATTCATCTTTTCCCAATTTATCCCGCCAAAATGGGGCTAAACAACAATGTGCCGCACCTGTTACCGGATCTTCGTCAATCCCTAAACCTGGGGCAAAAAAGCGGGAGACAAAATCATATTCTGAGTCAGAATTAGCGATACTAGTAACGATAATATCAGCCTTAGTCAAGGTTTTCATCTGTTGGAAATTCGGCTGCATTTCTCTAACTAATTGCTCAGATTCTACTTCTACTAAATAACCGAGAGAATTTTGGACAACAGATTTACAAGTTACTCCTAAAACTTGACTTAATTCTGGAGATAATTCCACAGATTGGGAAAGATTCACTGGAAAATCTAATTTAATCCAATCATTTTCCAATTTAGCTACAAGTATACCACTTTTTGTATAAAAACGCGCCTCTTGATTTGGTAGTAAATGCCCTTGTGACCATAATACATGAGCGCTGGCCAAGGTTGCGTGTCCACACAGAGGAACTTCTACTGTTGGTGTAAACCACCGTAAATTAAAACCGTCATCTTGTTTAACTAAAAAAGCGGTTTCTGATAAATTCATTTCCTGGGCAACATTTTGCATCCATGATTCAGATTGTGGATGATCTAAAACACAGACAGCAGCAGGATTTCCCTTAAATGGGATATTGGTAAATGCATCTACTTGGGTAATAATTTGGTTCATTTTCAATCAAGATTTAGCAATTTATAATTTTGTGTAGGATTTTAGCCACTGTTCCAAATCGTTAATATCTGCAAAGTCTAATAATGCTTCTCCCAGGTCTTCTAACTGTGCTATTGTCAATCTGTTGATGCTTTCAACGTAGCGCACTGGCAATTCATATTTGCCACCACTGCTTAATTTTCCAAATCGTTTCGATAATTGACGTAG
>JAKOGY010000252.1 GCA_028658405.1 Dolichospermum sp. ST_sed8
ACGGTTCTTTGGTTTTGAGATTTGTTTTTTGTTTTGTAGGCTGCATTTGGAGCATTTAATTGGACTACACCTACTCTGGTCATAATCACATAAAATCAATATTTTGTACTCGCAGGGCGAGAAGCAAGCTACGTTTCGTCGCTGTAGCCTTCTTTGTTTTCGCTACGCTCACATACAATTGGGGCTACGCAACTCAACTCACGCGCATTCATGAGCCAGCGCTGTAGACGGGTTTCCCGTCGCAGGTGACTGGCATCCCCACGCCCCGGTATAGTGAGACGTGGGGCTTCTGCTGTTTAAGCTAAAATTATCACTAAATTATTCCAGTTGGCAAACAATTGGGATCTATTCCCTGGGATTTTAAATAAGCGTTTTTGGAAATATGGGTGAGGAGGGAATCGAACCCGCAACCAATTGATTAAGAGTCAACTGCTCTACCGTTGAGCTACTCACCCGTTGATAAACCCATAATATCAGACTTTTGATTTTGGCGCTAGTGGTGCAGTTAAAAAACTGGAAATATTAACACTCCCCGCATTAAAGTATTATCGTAGGGGCGTATTGCAATACGCCCCTACGATAATACGTCGTTGCCTAATTCTTTACTCCCAGCCTTCCCGCAATCCCCTGGTGGAAACTGCATGATAAATGTGATCCGACTGTTATTGCTTGCAACATGAATTAATCCATTTAAACGCTGTACCATTGTTTTTACCAAAGCCAATTCTAAGCCAGTATTCTGTGCTTGCCAAGATGAATGTTTGGGAATGCGGTAAAATGGCTGGAACACTTGTGATAATTCATGGTGAGGAATCTCTACACCAGAAATACTAACTTTTAATTCTACTGTGTCTGCATTCAAGTCAGCAGTAACTGTAATGGATTTACCTGCGGGAGCGCATTGACAAGCTTGGTTGAGTAACAAGGTAATAATTTTTTCTAAATCAGTGATATCTGTGGAGAAAGGGGGAATTTCTGGAGAGATATCTAAGTGTAACTGTTGTTGCTGACAATTGGTAACATCTCGAAAAGATTCAACAATGGGAAATAACCAAGTTGAAAAATCAATAGTAATTAAAGTAGGAGTTTCCGGATGGTTTTGGAGATATGTAAAGCTAAGAAGATCGTTAAGTAATTTATTTTCTCGTCCACATTCATAATTGAGAATTTGTAATAGCTCGGATACTATTTCTCTATCTAAACTTCCTGCTGATGTTATGAGACTTTCTAAGGTTTGCACAGCTAGACTAATATTAGTAATAGGTGTGCGTAATTCTTGGGAAAGATGTTTGATAAATTCGTTTTTATGATATTCTGTTTGTTCTATTTCCTGAATCTGGGATTTGGTTTTTGCATAGAGTCGAGATTGACGAATTGCGATCGCACATTTATTAGCTATTTGTTGTAATAAGGCTATTTCTAATTCTTTAAATTTGGCTTCTGTGTGGCGAATTATCCAAATATTGCCGAAAATATCTTGATTATCAAAAATCGGACAAGCTAATTGATTCATAAGCTGTAAATTAGAATAATGCCCTGGGACAATTTCTATAGATTGCCAGATTTGTTTTTGTAAGAGAGACTGATAAATTTGGGGAAAGTCAGCAATTGCTGTTGTTAAGCCTTGAAAATGGGGTAGGTTAGAACTATATTCATAAGTAACTGTAGTAGCAGTTAGGCAGGGATTATAAAGTTCGATTTGACACCGATTAAGTGATAATAAATTAACTAATTCTTGAGTAATATTTGTTAATATTTTCCGATCATCTAGACTATCGCGGATTTGTTCAGTTATGTGTTGCAATAACTCTTGAAATTTCTGAATTTGCTGGATCTTTTCAGTATTTTCCTGTTTTTCCAAATCTAATTGGATTTGTAAATATTCTACCTGCTGTTGTAATTGTGCTGCTGATATATCCACACCCAATTGCATAGATACTTCTGAACCAAATATTGGTGAAGACGGTAATTGCGTCCATTTGGAGATGGATTTAACTTGATTTAGATTCATGCAAGAATTTGGGAAATAATGAATAGTTGATAATTTGGGAAGAGGTAAGTAGAAAGAATACTTACTCATGACTGATCTTTCTATCTGCCTATTACCTATTCTTTAACTAGGAAATAACATGAGTATGGGAGAGTATACCAAATATTGTGTATTGCTGATAACAACCCTTGTGACGGTTTGTAAACAGGTACGTTAAGTTACAGCTAATTCTATGACATTAGGACACCCACAGAATTAAATGATTAAGCCGTGTTGAGTATAATTCAATTGCAAGGAACAAGCAGTAATTACCTGCACCACAAGAGAATTTGGGATCTGTTAAAATTTTTGCTTTTTCTCTAGCTTCATTTGTCCTTTTAGGTGCAACTTTTACGTTACGGTTTTTTCATCCTCCAGAAATACCCCCAAATCCAGAAAATACAGAAATTATCAAAATACCAATTCCAAAATTAGGTTTAATTTTAGTCACAGGTTTTAGTATAGCCTGGGGTTCTCGATTACTCATGGATACTATTGGTAAAACTCTGAAAACCCAACTACATACAAATGATATCACGGTAATTATGTTAGGAATTGGCTTAATATTAGCTTTTGCTGCCTTACCTGCGGGTTTTTTCGCTGTAAAAATCGGCAATCGTCAAGTAATGTTAACGGGTATTTGTACAACAATTTTATCAATAATATTAATGCTAAATATAGGCGCACATTTCCTAATTATATTATTGACATTAGCCGGATTTAGTTTAATTATGAATGGGGCAATTCCCTTCGTTTTGGAATTAATCCCGCCAAGATGGGCAGGATTAGGAATTGGTATCTATTTTGGCGGTTTTTCTTTAGCTATGAGTCTCTTTGGTTTTGTATTTCCACCAACAATCACATCTTTAATTGCTGGAATTAGCGCCGCCTTGGCTTTTTTACTAGCGTCTGTATGTGTTATGGTAGGTGGAAAATATAGTAGTGAAAATTAAATATACGTGATAGTAATAGAGACGTTCCATAGAACGTCTCTACATTTTATCCCCCTATTCCCGATTGCTTTATGACTAACAATTCAGATTTTCGCCTTGAAAAAGATTCAATGGGCGATCGCCAAATTGCCAACAACGTTTATTATGGTATTCAAACCCAAAGGGCTATCGAAAATTTCCCCATTAGCGGTATCAAACCTTTACCTACTTATGTAGATGCTTGTTTATATATTAAGAAAGCTACTGCTATTGTCAATGGAGAATTAGATTGTATTCCCGCAGATATCAGTAAAGCGATTATTCAAGCCACTGATGAAATTCTATCAGGTGAATTGCGTGATCAGTTTGTTGTTGATGTTTATCAAGCTGGTGCGGGAACTTCCCACCACATGAATATTAACGAAGTTTTAGCAAATCGCGCTTTGGAAATTCTTGGTCATCAAAAAGGTAATTACAAACTTGTTAGCCCCAATGATCATGTAAACTATGGACAGTCTACCAACGATGTCATCCCTACCGCTATCCGCATTGGTGGTTTATTGGCACTTTCTCGCACCTTGCACCCCGCTTTAGACCAAGCAATTTCTGCCTTAGAAGCCAAAGCCACAGAATTTCAAGATATCGTCAAATCTGGCAGAACCCACCTCCAAGACGCTGTACCAGTGCGATTAGGTGATAATTTTGGGGCTTGGGCGCAAATTCTATCAGAACACCAAAACCGTCTTTATATTGCTTCGGGGGATTTAATGGTATTGGGTTTAGGTGGTAGTGCGGCGGGAACAGGTATGAATACTCACCCTGAATATCGGCAAAGAGTTGTAGATATCCTCTCGCAATTATTAGAATTTCCTCTAGAACCTGCACCCCATTTAATGGCTGCTATGCAAAGTATGGGGGCTTTTGTGAATGTTTCCGGGGCTTTACGGAATTTAGCACAGGATTTAGTCAAAATATCCCACGATTTGCGCTTAATGGATTCTGGACCCAAAACCGGATTTAAGGAAATTCAACTTCCCCCTGTACAACCTGGTTCTTCAATTATGCCTGGAAAATATAATCCAGTCATGGCAGAAATGACATCTATGGTATGTTTTCAGGTAATGGGATATGATAATGCGATCGCTTTTGCTGCCCAAGCTGGACAATTAGAATTAAATGTAATGATGCCCCTGATTGCCTATAATTTAATTCACAGTATCGAGATTTTAGGTAATACCATTTCTGCCTTAACTACAAGCTGTATTCAAGGAATTACTGCCAACAAAGAACGTTGTTTAGCCTATGCTGAAGGCAGTTTAGCATTAGTCACTGCTTTAAATACCCACATTGGTTATTTGAATGCTGCGGCTGTCGCTAAAGAATCTTTAGAAACAGGCAAATCTCTGCGGCAAATTGTTTTAGAAAAAGGTTTCATGACAGAAGCACAATTAGCAACTGTACTTGATTTAGAACAAATGAGTGCAATTGTGCCTTTATAAACTAGTAGGGTGGGCAATGCCCACCGGTGGCGGGTTTTGGTGGGCATTGCCCACCCTACATAACTGCTTGATATTGAATAGTTATACCATTAAGAAATGTAAATTAATTGTAAAGACCAGCTTAATTTCTTTGTAAGTATAGGGTTTGTGGAAATTTTTCATTATTTATAAGCTAAAGCTTGACATTATTTATGGTGAATAATACCATAAATGAAGAAACATTCTTGGTAGGGGAATTTTCCATGACAACTTTCCCAGATATAGACAATGAGAGGAAAAGCTATCAAAATTCTGAACTAAATCTCATTCCTGAGGATTATAGCTTACTAACGGATCTTTATCAGCTAACAATGGTAACTTGTTATGTTGGTGAAGGGATAGAACAAAAACAAGCCAGCTTTGAATTGTTTGTGAGGCGTTTACCTGATGGTTTTGGCTATTTAATAGCAATGGGTTTAGCGCAAGCTTTAGAATATTTGACTAAATTTCGGTTTAATGATTCGCAAATTGCCGCTTTGCAGGAAACAGGCATTTTTACTCATGCCAATGAGCGTTTTTGGCAACTTTTGCGAAAAGGTTGTTTTACAGGAGATGTGTGGGCAGTTGCCGAAGGAACAGCGGTATTTGCTAATGAACCTATGATAAGGGTAGAAGCACCTTTATGGCAAGCGCAAATAGTAGAAACATATCTTTTAAATACTCTCAATTATCAAACTTTAATTGCCACTAAAGCCGCAAGATTACGGGATATAGCGGGAGAAAAAGCCACACTTTTAGAATTTGGTACGAGAAGGGCTTTTAGTCCTCAAGCCTCTTTATGGGCGGCACGGGCGGCTTTGGCAGGTGGTTTAGATGCCACTTCTAATGTGTTAGCTGCGCTACAACTAGGACAAAAACCGAGTGGTACAATGGCACACGCTTTAGTCATGGCTTTATCAGCTTTAGAAGGGAGTGAAGAACAGGCTTTTACAGTATTTCATCAATATTTTCCCGATGCACCATTATTAATTGATACTTATGATCCGGTGGCTGCGGCGGAGAAATTAGCAGAAAAGGTTAATTCTGGCAACTTAGAATTATCGGGAGTCAGGTTAGATTCTGGGGATTTAGTTAGTTTATCAAAACAAGTGCGATCGCTATTACCTAATATATCAATTTTCGCTAGTGGTGATTTAGATGAATGGGAAATTAGCCGACTGAAAAAAGAAGGTGCAGAAATTGATAGTTATGGATTAGGCACAAAATTAGTTACAGGTTCACCAGTAAATGGCGTTTATAAACTTGTAGATATTGATGGTATTCCTGTAATGAAAGAATCAATTGGTAAATTCACTTATCCAGGCAAAAAACAAATATTTCGTTCCTTTATAGATGGTAAAATAGAGAAAGATAGATTGGGCTTAATCGCCGAAACTTATAAAAATGAACAAGCTTTATTACAGTTAGTTATGAAAGATGGTAAACCATTACTAACACCGGAAACTTTAACAATAATTCGTCAACGAACTGGGGCTTCAGTTGCGACTTTATCAGCAGAAACGCGAAGATTAGAAAATCCCATTTCTGCTCAAGTTGAAATATCAAATAAATTGCAGAAAATGATCGAAAAAACAAAAAAACAGTAATAATAGAAGTTATGAAAATCGCCTTATTTGGAACAAGTGCAGATCCTCCAACTGCTGGACATTTGATAATTCTTAAATGGTTATCTGAACATTATGATTGGGTGGCTGTTTGGGCTGCCGATAATCCTCTCAAATCCCAACAAACGCCTTTAGATCATCGGGCAGCAATGTTAGAACTGCTAATTAAAGATATCAATGTTTCTAAAAAAAATATTGCTTTAGAACAAGATCTAAGTAGTTGGAAAACTATAGAAACAGTAGAGAAAGCAAAATTGCGCTGGGGTAAAAATATTGAATATACTTTAGTAATTGGTGCTGATTTAGTTAATCAATTACCTCGCTGGTATCATGTTCAAGATTTATTGCAACAAGTGCAATTATTGGTAATTCCCAGACCAGGATATATTATAGATGATTCCAGTTTAGAGAAAGTTAAACAAATAGGAGGAAAAATTGCTATTGCTAATTTAATTGGATTAAATGTTTCCTCTACCGCTTTTCGTGAACAAGGAGATATTAATACTCTCACACCTCCTGTCATTGCCTATATTCATCAACAGCATTTGTACGAATGCCAATACGTAACCCCAAAAAGATTTTGAACCCTATAAATCAACAACCTTTAGCTGACTTTAAAGTTGGTGTTGATAATGTGATTTTTTCTGTAGATACTGCCCAAAATCGGCTGTTAGTTCTCTTAGTCATGCGACAGCAAGAACCATTTGCCAATTCTTGGAGTCTTCCCGGTACTTTAGTTCGTCAAGGAGAATCCTTAGAAAATGCAGCTTATCGAATTATGGCTGAAAAAATAAAGGTGAATAATCTTTATTTAGAACAACTTTATACTTTTGGTGGTCCTAACCGTGACCCTAGAGAAGAAATTGATAGCTATGGAGTTCGTTATTTATCAGTTAGTTATTTTGCCTTAGTCAGATTTGAAGAAGCAGAATTAATTGCTGATAAAGTCGCTGGTATTGCTTGGTATCCTGTCAAACAATTACCACAATTAGCATTTGACCACAATGAGATTATTACCTATGGACATGGAAGATTAAAAAATAAATTAGAATACAGTCCTGTGGCTTTTGAAGTCTTGTCAGAAACTTTTACTTTAAACGATTTGTATCAACTATACACTACTGTTTTAGGCGAAAATTTTGCAGATTATTCTAATTTTCGAGCGCGGTTACTCAAATTAGGTTTTTTATCCGATACGGGAATTAAAGTATCAAAAGGTGCAGGTCGTCCTGCAAGTTTGTATAAGTTTGATAAGGAAGCATTTGCACCATTTAAAGATAAACCTTTGGTGTTTATTTAATTTAAAATAATATGTAGGGTGGGCAATGCCCACCAAAACAAATCTACAATGCTTAAAAAATTTTCAAATATCATTTAGGATTTATATATTCTCTATTCCCTAACTATACCCACCAA
>JAKOGY010000253.1 GCA_028658405.1 Dolichospermum sp. ST_sed8
AACTATGTTGAAAAAATCATTCGAGAATTTGGAAAAGAATATAAAATTAATTTTGCTTAGGTACTTAATTGATGATAGCATAGTTATTTATAATTCACTATTAGACAAATAAAGGCTTATAAGTTAAACCCCTCTCCACAACTGGAAAGGGGTTAATTGTCACTACTGAAAATTCAATTTCAGCAATCCTTAATAAGCGTTTTGTAGTTCGTAAAAATCGGGTGAGATGTAATCTTTACGTAAAGGCCAACCTACCCAATCTTCTGGCATCAAAATCCGCTTTAAGTTAGGATGACCTTCATAGATGATGCCATACATATCATAGCTTTCCCGTTCTTGCCAGTCTGCTGTTTTCCAAATCCAATAAACTGAAGGCACAGAGGGATTCTCTCTCGGTAAAAACACTTTCACCCTGATTTCTTCAGGACGGTCAGCATTATCACTAACTTTAAGTAAATGATAAACGCTTACCAATTCTTCTCCTGCGCCTAAGTCCATAGCTCCCTGAAACTGGAGATAATTAAACCCATAAGCATACAAAGCTGTAGAAATGGGAAGGAGGAAATCTGCTGGGACTTTAATTATTTCTACACCGTTAGCATCAAGTTCTAAAAACTCATGGATAAAGCCGTTGTCCGCTAACCATTGGGAAATTTTGCCAGCTTTGACTAGAGATACTTCCTCTGCGGGAACTGGTTTAGATTCTGCTTCAGCCACGCGCTTGTTCCTCCTTCTGTGTCTTTGCTGTCAATAATCCTGGGGGTACAGCCATACCAATTGCTTCTGTTAATTCTTTGGGAGGATTAAAGCGAGTATCTGACTGCATATACTTACCAGTCAAGATTTCGGGAACTGGCTTGAGATTATGAGTTGTACTGTAGTAGCGGTGAATTTGCTTGATGTTATCCCGTTCCTGCATGGACTCATTGGAGATTTTTTTCCGCAGTTTAATAATTGCGTCAATAATCGCTTCTGGACGGGGAGGACAACCAGGCAAATATACATCTACAGGAATTAGCTTATCAACTCCGCGCACTGCTGTAGGTGAGTCAACGCTAAACATCCCACCAGTAATTGTACAAGCACCCATAGCAATCACATACTTGGGTTCGGGCATTTGTTCATAAAGACGCACCAATTGAGGAGCCATCTTCATGGTAATTGTTCCCGCAGTGATGATTAAATCCGCTTGGCGGGGGCTACAACGAGGGATTAACCCAAAGCGGTCAAAGTCAAAGCGAGAGCCGATTAACGCGGCAAATTCAATGAAGCAGCAAGCTGTACCAAATAGTAATGGCCACAAACTTGAAAGCCGCGCCCAGTTGTAAAGGTCATCAACGGTGGTTAAAATAACGTTTTCTGACAGTTCATGGGTAACTGTCGGCCGTTGCATGGGGTTGATGATTTCTTCTGTGTCCTGGGTAATAATATTAGAATTTACGACCATTCTAAAGCTCCTTTACGCCATGCGTAAACTAAGGCGATGATGAGAATTGAAATAAAGACAAGGGCTTCGATAAATGCCAATAAACCCAAACGGTTAAAAGCAACTGCCCAAGGATACAAAAATACTGTTTCTACGTCAAAAACAACGAAGACCAGAGCAAACATATAGTAACGAATGTTGAACTGAATCCAAGCTCCGCCAATGGGTTCTAGTCCGCATTCGTAGGTAGTGCGTCTTTCTAGACTGTTCCCACTGGGTCTAAGAATTTTTGAGGCTGACAGTGCTAGGACTGGAACTAGGCTACACAGGATAAAAAAGCCTAGAAGGTACTCGTAACCGCTAAGAACAAACACAATGGTTTTCTACCGCTAATGGTGTAAGGAAATAAGCTATCAGTTATCAAATTTTATAGCTTGACAGGTGGTTACTGACAACTGTTGACTGAAATATATGGATAATCTTCTTCTACATTATATCTTTTAGGGCTTTCTGAAATCTGGGCGACAGAGTAGATCCTTGTATTTGAATCCTTTTGATCATTGATAGAAAAGTCCAGCAATTATGTCATAATTTGTAACGTATCTTTAATAATTCCCCTCTGCGAGACTAGAAGCTATGAGTGAACAAGCTAAAGAAGCTGTGGAAACTCCAGAGTTAGACCGCTATGAGTGTCGCTCTTGCGGTTACGTTTATGAACCTGAAAAGGGAGACGACAGGAATGATATTCCCGCAGGAACACTTTTTGAACAGCTACCTACAAATTGGCGTTGTCCCGTTTGTGTAGCTAAAAAAACTGTTTTTGCAAATATTGGACCAGCGGGTACTGCGTCTGGTTTTAAGGAAAACCTAGGTTACGGTTTAGGTGTTAATACAATGACACCAAACCAAAAGAACATTTTGATTTTTGGGGCTTTGGCTCTGGGATTCTTGTTTTTTTTGAGTCTTTACGGACTACAGTAAAAACCGCTATCTTTATTTACCTCAATTCGACAAAAATCTCATTAAACCTGAACGGGAAAACCTCAGTAATACTGATGCACTCAATTGTAAAGAAGTGGCAAGGATTTATTGCCGCATTAATAGTAGTTATCGCCTGTATTGGCTGTAGTAGTGTTACTTCTATTAGCTCCAGTCCTTGGCAGATAATTAATGTGCCAACAAACGCGAAATTGTTAGATATTGGCTTTGCTAATAACTCTCAACATGGTTATTTGGTGGGTGGTAATGCCACTCTCTTAGAAACTAATGATGGTGGTGGGACTTGGCAACCACTAAAGTTAGAATTAGATGATCCTAGATATCGGTTTAACTCTGTCAGCTTTTCTGGTCAGGAAGGTTGGATTGCGGGAGAGCCTTCTCTCCTGCTCCATACTACTGATGAAGGGAAGTCTTGGTCACGGATTGCTTTGAGCGAAAAGTTACCTGGTAGCCCAATTGCAATTACAGCCACAGGTGAAAATACAGCGGAAATGGCCACCGATGTGGGAGCTATTTACCAAACTACAGATGGTGGTCAAAATTGGAAAGCTAGTTTAGAAGCAGCCGTTGGTGTAGTACGGAATATGGAGCGATCGCCTGATGGTAAGTATATCGCTGTTTCTGCTAAAGGTAGTTTTTACTCGACTTGGGAACCTGGACAAAATGCTTGGCAACCCCATAACCGCAATAGTTCCCGTCGTTTGGAAAATATGGGTTTTACTGACGATGGACAAATGTGGTTGTTAGCACGCGGTGGCCAAGTGCAGTTTAGTGATCCTGCTAAACCTGAAGAGTGGTTAAAGGTAAAATATCCAGAGTTGTCCACAAGTTGGGGTTTACTCGATTTAGCTTATCGCACACCTGATGAAATTTGGATCGGTGGTGGTAGCGGTAATTTACTTCGCAGTGGTGACGGTGGTGAAACTTGGGAAAAAGACCGTGGTGTAGAAAAAGTTGCGGCTAATTTTTACAAAATTGTGTTTTTTAGCCCTGATCAAGGCTTTATCATTGGCGATCGCGGCGTTTTGCTCAAGTATAACCCCAAAACAGAGGCAGCAGCAGCAGCACCAGCGGCGTAATTACACCCCACAATGGATGTATTCACCAGAAGTAAAGTTGTAAGTTGTAACTCTGTAGGATAATAAAATCAATAATTGTTTTTGAGAAGGGAGTGAAATAAATGGCAGGTAATACTGGAGAACGTCCGTTTTCTGACATTGTTACAAGTATTCGTTACTGGGTAATTCACAGCATCACCATCCCTGCATTATTTGTAGCAGGTTGGTTGTTTGTCAGCACTGGTTTGGCTTATGATGTATTTGGTACACCTCGTCCTAATGAGTATTTTACTCAAATCCGTCAAGAAGTGCCAATTGTGAGCAATCGTTTTGAAGCAAAACAACAAGTAGAAACCTTTATTGGAAAGTAATTTGACATCATGACTAGCGGTAATAACATTAATCAACCCGTTACTTATCCCATTTTTACAGTCAGATGGATCGCAATTCATACATTAGCTGTCCCCACTGTATTCTTTTTGGGCGCGATCGCCTCAATGCAATTTATTCAACGCTAGGAGTTAATCATGGAAAGAACGCCTAATCCTAATCAACAACCGGTTGAATTAAACCGTACCTCTCTCTACCTGGGACTACTATTAGTCTTCGTTCTCGGAATCCTATTTTCCAGTTACTTCTTTAACTAACTGGGTAGACAGGGAATAGGGAATAGGGAATAGGGAACAGAAGAATAAATTCTTCCAACTGACAACTGACAACTGACAACTGACAACTGACAATTTTTTTAAGTGAGGAAAAAACTGTGTCTGGAAGTGGAAGAATTCCCCTGTGGGTCGTCGCTACGATCGCAGGTTTAGGTGTAATTACTGTTGTAGGTATTTTCTTTTATGGATCTTATGCAGGAGTTGGTTCTTCAATGTAATGCTACGGGAAGAAGATAGTAATTAGAAATATAAAAAACTAGATTTTTCCTTGATCATCAATTCTGAACTGCTTCTGCAAAAATCCTTATAAAAACCGCCTACCTCTATGAGATAGGCGGTTTTGTTTGTTTTCAAATAGGTAGTTGGTGAAAAAATTAAGTCACCAACTACCCATACCCTAGTTAAGCAATATCTTCACGTTCAATGTATGAAAATAAAAACGCAAAAATAACTGCTGGTAAAACCAAGCCGGTTAGGGGAACCAAAACAGAGGGCAAAAAGGAAGAATAAGCCAAAATAGTAGGCAAAAATGAACTTGACATTATGTTTAAGTCCTGTGAGGTGTTACTAGAAAATTTTACCCAATTTGTTAAATTATGAAGATTTTTAACACAGATTTTTACATTCCCAGAATTTCATCCAATTCTATTTTTGGTAAATCAGGTGGAATCACCGTCTTAATTATGGTAACTTTGTTACTTTCCTGTTGGGTAGCCTGATCAAGAGCGATCGCTGATAAACGGATTTCTAAGCAGCCAAAAGGAATTTTTAGGTAAATGCCGCCTTCCCCTTCTCCCCAAGCATTAGAACGTAAATCTGGCAGAATGTGTGGTCCATCTAGTAGACTCCGGGTTTGGTAATCTTCAACCCATAATTTGACTGCTACAGATGATGAGACTTCAGATAATTTTACACGCACGATTACAGATGTACCAGCGACAAGTTCACCTTCTGGTAAATATAATTGGGGAGTTGGTAAAGACTCCATCATCACAGAAGAGAAATCTGGCGTAGTTTCATCCTCCAGCAGGGGGGAATAATTATTCTCTTCTATGGCTTCATCACTCAAGCTATCCGCGTCTAGTTTAATAACTAGATCATCTATAACTATTTCCTGAGACAACCATACTGGCTGGGTGGGTATTAGACTGGTGAAAGTGACTATTTCCGGTTCATTAAATTCTAAAAGAAAATTGTCAGCAATAGGAGCTTCCTGGGTTTGTATTTCCCCACTTAACAAAACTTCCACATCTATAGGTTGAGTTTCTTCCCCAGGATCATTGTCTAATGATCCTTCCGCAAGAGATTCAGTTAATAAGTATCCTTGGCTGTCTATCCATTGTTGCAGGAGCGGGGAATTTTCCCCAGTATCAACCAGATCCAATTCTTCACCATTGGGAACTAAGAAATTTTCCCCAGTATCAACCACATCCAATTCTTCACCATTGGGAACTAAGAAATTTTCCCCAGTATCAACCACATCCAATTCTTCACCATTGGGAACTAAGAAATTTTCCTCAGTATCAACCACATCCAATTCTTCACTCTTGATCACCCCAGCCACAATTTCCGCTATTAATTCTGCATAGGATGTGTCATCTATCATAGACTCATCAGTCAGTGAAAGATCATCTGTGGGCAATTCTAGTATTTTTGCTGATAAAGTTCCTACAGTGGGTAACTGTGGGGATTTATTCAAAGTTGCTAATTCTTCAACATCTAACTTATCATTAACTATTTCCCTGTTAGCTACCTTAACTTTTAAGCGTTTTAAGTACGGAAAAGTCGTGTTGACTGGTTTAATTACCAACTTTTTCAAATCAATTGGGTGGATAGCCAGGGTTTTTGTGAGGGAGTCTTGTTCCGAAGCAGTAGTAATCTCAGGTGTAGGATTATGAGGTAAATTTGGCAATTGTGGTGAAAGAACCTTCCAGGATACTACGGGTTTAATTTGGGGTGGTAAAGGATGATTTGGGGATGGCTTTAAAATATGAAACTGCGCTAATTTAGGAGTCTTAGCCAAATTGAAAAGTTCTAACCGAATCTTAATAGAGGGCTTTGGCTTAACTGATGGGTTACTTGCTGGTAAAGATTCACGGGCATGGGATTGGGAGGTTTGCAGTGATAATAATTCAGTGACATTGGCTGTAATCGTGAAGGTATGATTGGCTAAAAGTATGACTTTACCAACATCAGTTAATGCACCATATAAATTAATATCTGCTAAAAGTAACTTAGATTCACAGTTATGGGGAATATCAATCCGGGTACTAAAGCTGAAAGGTAAGACTTGATCTGTTAATGGTTGCTGGATCTGTTTAAAGATTTTGGATTCTAAAGGCGATCGCAGAGCAATTTCTAGCCGGAGTTGACAAAGTCCGTCCATAGAAAATCGTTCATTTTCCAGATTCTCTATTTCATTTACTTCCACATCGCCATGAATTATAAAATTATCTCCCCAACGAGCAATATAAGTATCTTGATCTAGACTCAAGTTCAGTGCTAGAGGTGGTGGGAGAGTGGGAGCATTCTCAATAGTTTCCTCATCTAGTAGGGGTTCATCTTTGGGTAGAGCTAAATCTAATAAGTTTTGTAAAATTTGCTCTGTTGTTTCCCCCTTAAACCAAACTGGAGTCCCATGATTCATCACTATATTTACTTCAGTATCAGCCTCTGAAGCAAGATCAGATTCCTCAAGGCCACCATGGGGGGTTTGCCCGGACGTTGGCAGCGTTGGGCTGGTGTCTGGGGGTGATACTTGAATGATGAGCGTCCGTTGCCAGGATTTACCCAGCATATCTGACATGACATCGCCAGAGCATCGTAACTCCCAAATCCCTGGTTTAAAGTGGGTAAAGGGAATTACTGCCATTAGTCCTTCGCTATTAGTCCGGCGCGATCGCTTGAGGACTCTCCGTTTGGGTGGAACTTCATCAATTGATATATGAGTCACCCGCACATCTACAGCCGTATTATTCAGATAAGAACGAGCTAAAACTCTGTAATTACCCGCCCAAATTTTTAAATTTGGCGAATCCAAAGTGCGCCAAGTGTGATCTCCCTGTTTCTGGATCAGGAATTGCCAGTTTTCCATTTTGACATTCTCAGGGAACCAAGCCGCTGAGATTCTGCGGACAGAATTAATTTAACTTAATTCTCGCTACGATGGACAAGGATCGTCTACTGAGTTGATTAAGTGATCAAATTTTATGTTGATTCCATTAGACATCTGGTAGAAATTAAATATACCTGATCTGAAACCGTTCTATAAAACTTACCCAAAATTACCAAAGTCTAGACACATCTGGACAGCGATAATCTTAGTGTTTATTTC
>JAKOGY010000254.1 GCA_028658405.1 Dolichospermum sp. ST_sed8
TCGCTTATACTTTAGTTCATAAATACTACTAAATCGGCTTTTTGTTGATGTGTGACAGTTAGGGTGCGGAATGTGGGTTTAAACATGAGTTTTTTCTGTTAGAAAGTTGCCCGTTCCCTGTTCCCTCTGACTAATTTTGCCATTTCAAGAATTCTTTAATGATAGTTATATATAAATTTAACCAGTCATTTATCCTCCCTAGGGAGGATGCAAAATTATTAATCGTTAATTTTAGGCAAAAAGATATTCCCGGAGACAGATGACTTGGTCTATTCTTTCGTAGTTGAATGAAAAAGAGGTTATATCTAGTGAAATCAGGTAAATAACTCACAATTTACCTATTTATCAAATCTCACAATCCGAAAAATCATCCAAATATTAATTGACAATATTGCAATCTTATGGAACTAAGTTCAATTTTCAGGGTGACTCAAGTCAAAAGTAATAAAAACAACTATTATTTTTTTCATGCAACTAAGTTGAAAGTATTTACTTTTTATTGATAAGATCAGATTTATTCAAGCTTAAATCCCACATTCCGCACCCTGGGGTGTCACATAGTATTATCACTTGATTTTCTCTTGATTTTTGGATACAAATTATGCCTCGTCGGCATCATGTATCCGTTAATTCATTGAGATTCGATATATAATACATCCTCATTTCATCATAAAAAACAGTAAAAACCGATTGTGACAGTTGAGGGTGCGGAAGATAGGTTAAATGTCAGTAACTCAGGGCTTAAGCCACTGAGCTTGGAAGAGAAATCAACCAAGCTATACTGACCAGCCTAAGTCTTCACTGACTACGTTATTGGAGTCACGACACCCACCGAATGCGTTCGCGCCAGCGTGCCGTCAGGCATAGCTAGTTCCCTGCTCTGTCGCTTGTGATTAAACAGTTCTAAAGTCACGCTTTACAGTGTTGCAGGCATAACAAGCTCCGATAACATTGGCGAAGCTAACATTACCCCGCAAGGGAGGCTTAAAAGAGCAAAACCATTATGTGTACAGGGTTGTGAAATTTGAAATAGTAACTGTCAAGAGTGAAAGTGCATTACAAAAGTACACCGATTTGAGCAACTCCAAGGCAGTAATGGTATCAGAAGATTGACGGCGGTTAAAACCGTGGTCAGTGAGCTTGTCGAACTGCCCGTGTCGCTTCCCTCTCAGGTCTAAAGACACGCTCGTTTCCCGCATACCGCGAGGTCTTATGAATCTGCTAAAGATCAATTACTAATTGAGATAATAACAATTATCAAAATTTTATTAACTCTTTACTCGAGTTTTGTGTTTCCTATTGCTTTTGCTTATATCTAAGTCTGTCCGTAAATCGGTACAGAGTTTAGTAATGGCTAAAAATACCAAAATCTAGTGATTGGCATCATTATGTACGAAACAAAGAAAATTATCGTCATTGATAATGACATTGTGAACCGCAATTTTGTTGTAGATTTTCTTGAGTCCGAGGGCTATGATGCTATAGGTGCAGAAAATGGTACTGTGGGACTGCAATTAATCAAAGAATATTTACCTGATTTGGTAATTTGTGATCTAGTAATGCCAGACATGGATGGTTATACTGTATTAAGTAATCTGCGGGAATATTCATTAACAGCAATTATTTCTTTTATTTTTCTGACGGCTATTAATACAAAAGAATCTTTACGGAAAGCAATGGAATTGGGAGCAGATGATTATTTAACTAAACCGGCAACGACGGATGAGTTATTGCGAGCTATTACTATTAGACTACAAAAACAAGCTCTTTTTAGATATTGGTATACGACAAATAGCCATCAATTAACAAAACCAGAAGAATTACCAAATACAGAAGTAAATGCTCAATCAATTTTTCCGACTATTCCCCATTTGAAAAAGGTTTTTGATTATATTGAAGCTAATTATCAAGAAGGAATCACTGCATCTGATGTTGCGGAATCTGTGGGTTATTCTTCTGCTTATTTAACTAACCAAGTTGCTAAACAAACAGGAGAGCCAATAAATGTTTGGATTGTGAAACGACGAATGGTAGCAGCCCTGACTTTACTAAAAAATACTAATCAAACAATTGAGGAAATTGCTACTAACATTGGTTATCAACACACTTGTTATTTCTCCCGACAGTTTAGCCAACATCATGGTTTATCTCCTGCAAATTGGCGAAAAAAACAGCAGTTAAATTCAGGCTCAACAAATACTAAGTTGCAATTTATCAAAAATCGCCCACAATTAGTCAAACCTATCCCTGTAGGGAGTACAAATTAATTAAAAATTAAAAATTAAAAAAAACTTCTGCCTCTCCCCAATGACTAATGACCAATAACCAATGACTAATGACTAATGACTAATGACTAATTAACTACTTTTAGGATTGCTGAATTGCTGAATAAGAAGTTGTATTGATAAAGCGAATAAACCTAAGGCAACTAACCCAAATATTCCTGCTCCTAAGGCTACTATACCTACTACTAGGGTACGCACAGCAGAAGCAATGTTGATTACAGTTTGGTTGTCAGAATGGTTGGGTTTATTGGCAAAAGTAGTAGCGATCGCTATCATTAGAGAATAGGTAGCAAATGCAAATCCTCCCGAAATTGTTGAGCCAATTATACAACGTAAAGGAGTTGCTTTTACTGAAGTAGAACTATCTGCTAATGGCGTTTCTTTTGATTGATTCATCACAATATTAATTAAGTAGAATGGTCATAAAATCCCAGTGTTAATCCTTAAATCGGTGGACATCCTGATTCTGACAAGTTATGACATAAATTAGACGATTTTAATCCCATGTTTAATTGTATGGGTAACAAACAATTCTAAATCATCGTCAGAAATAGCTTCACGTATTCGCTGCTTGACTATTTCTGCTTGAGTTAGAGATTCAACAATGGCAAATACTGAAGGACCAGAACCAGACATCATTGTCCCTAAAACTCCTGTCTGACTAGCAAATAATTCCCGCAGTTGCAACACTTGGGGATAAGCTGGTAAAACAACTTTCTCTAAATCATTATGTAGTTCTTGGACAATTTTTCCAGTATCTTGATTTAAGATAGCTTTTACCATCCCTTCTGAATGAAAAGCACTGGTACGAGCCGCTAAACCTTCTGAATCTTGAATATAATTAATCCCAAATTGTTGCCGATAGGTTTTATAAGCCCAAGGTGTGGAAACTTCTAAACTACGATATTTGCCTAAGACTAGATGTAAATTATCCAAACTTTGCAAAGGAGAAAGTTGTTCACCCCTACCAGTAGCAATTGCCGTTCCCCCACCAATACAAAATGGTACATCAGAACCGAGACTTGCACCAAACTCTTCTAATTCTGATTGAGTTAATCCCAAGTTCCAAAGTAAATCTATTCCCACTAACACCGCTGCGGCATTGGTAGAACCTCCAGCTAAACCAGCAGCAACAGGAATATGCTTTTTGATAGTAATATCAACACCACCAAAATTACTATAAGCTCTAGGAAATTCCTGAGCCATTAATGCCGCTGCCTTGTAAACTAAATTAGTTTGATCTGTCGGTACTTGGGGATGATCGCAATAAACGCGGATATTTTCCGTGCTGGCAGCATGGATATCAATTTCATCGGACAAATCTATACTTTGGAGGATCATTGCTAATTCATGATACCCGTCAGCACGACTACCGATAATTTCTAAATACAAATTTATTTTCGCAGGTGCAATTAAACGATAAGAACGCATAAGCAATTAAAAATTCAAAATCAAGAAATACAATTGTATCCACTATTTAATGAGCTTAACAGGTGACAGAGAGAAACTAAATTTTAATTGTTTAAGAGAATTCCACAAAAAAGATGAACTGCTTGCAGCAGCGCTAGTTCCCTCCGGCACGCGCTTCGCTAACGCTATCCATTGTGGGATGGGCATCTGGTTCCCTCCTTGTATTATTGGGGGACTTTTCGGCCTGCACCACAAGAAATTTTGGGATATTTTTTTAATTGGAAGTCTCTAATTGATTGCCAATAATATTTACTAGTGATACCCATTGTGCCACACCGAGGTCTTCAGCGCGGACTTGGGAATTTATTTCTAATTGTTCCAGTAATTGAGTCAAGCTATCCCGTTCAATTACCGATTGTAAATTATTTCTTAACATTTTTCGCTTTGACGCAAAACCCAATTTCACCAGATTTTCCAGCCTTTTAGGGTCATTAGCCGGAATTTCTATTTTTTTAGGAATCAACCTCACCACAGCCGAATCTACCTTTGGTGGTGGCACAAATGCCGCAGCAGGAACTGTACAAATTAATTCACAATCTGCCAAATATTGCACCCGCACTGACAGCGCCCCAAAAGTTCTCGAACCGGGTTTAGCATATAATCTTTCTGCTACTTCCTTCTGTACCAACAAAACAATAGAATCAAAAGGTTTTGGGTTGGGATGAGAAATCGTCCCTAATAACTTTTCAATAATTGGACCAGTAATATTATAAGGAATATTAGCAACCACCTTATTTTGCCTTTGAAAATTGGCAAATCCTGTTAATTGGGATGGTAAATCAAGAGTCAGAAAATCTCCTTGCAGCAACAAAAAATTTTCTTTTTCCCTCATTCTCTCAACCAGCAACTTACATAAATCTCTATCAATTTCCACCGCTAACAAAGATTTCACCAGCGGTAATAATCGACGAGTCAGAATTCCTGTACCTGGTCCAATTTCCAGAACTTGATCAGTTTCTTGACAATTAGCCGCTTGGACAATTGCATTGAGAGCTTTATCACTTTTTAACCAATGTTGAGCAAACTGTTTACGGGGTTGAATCATCTTGTTAACATTAAAAATTAAACCTTTTTCAGAATATCTCATTCCTAGTCTCTAACCATCTCGTTCCCAGTCTCTGACTGGGAATCCTATCAAAGAGGCTCTGCCTTGTGATATCATTGATACCGATTTATTTTTCCTCAGCATTATAAGTATAAAATTGATCTAATGCTCCCACTGTTTCAAATTTATACCCTGGTATCCAGGAATCAAGTTTGATTTCCGTTCGGTAAATACTAAAGATTATATAGTCTTGTCGGTTAGTAGTAGTAGTAATCAGTTCCTTGATATGTGGTGTCGTGGAATTAAGCATTTGTTCACAATTAACCTTGATTAATTTTTCTAAAAAACTTGGTGTCTTTTTACATACATCAGTTTTCAGGTAGGTTGTCAGCTTTTGGACTGCATACTTTTCGTATGCATCCTGATTGGGATTGGTTTTCGCCATAATTGCCCCTAGAACAGTAACGCTCGCTGTTCCTACGCATATAATGAGAGTTAAAGGTTTCATTTCTAGCTCTATCTGGTGTAGTTCTGACTCTTTTAAAGACTACCAAAAAAATTATCTAAATTTCTGGCAAAAAAGCTTGATTATTTTTCTCAGGTAGTGCTATACTCATAGAAATGAATGGCGAGCGTAGCCAAGTGGTTAAGGCAGTGGTTTGTGGTACCACCATTCGTGGGTTCAATTCCCATCGTTCGCCCTATTGTATATTGCTGAATCAGACTCTCATTAACCTCCTCAAAGCCAATAAATTCTCTGTAACCGTAACCAACAAATCCAAATTTCCCCAAGTTGGTCAAAAAAATTCAGAGGGAACAGGGAACGGGGAACTTTCTAACAGGAAAAACTCATGTTTAAAAACATGAGATTGAAATAATGACACTGTTTTTTTCGGGCTACGCATCTTGTAAAAACATCTTTTTTTTGACAGAAGCTCTAAACTGGTGCAAATGAGTGTTTCTTATTTCCAGTTAAGAGTTAAGAGTTCCCTTCTTTAGTAAAAATATCCCCTCCAACCAAAGTCAACAGCAAGAAGAAAAAAGTATTGTAGGGTGGGCATTGCCCACCGTAAGTAATATCTCAAAAATCAAATATTAGTAAAACTTAAAGTTATTATCTCCCAAATTGCTAATTATCAGGCAGAAGTTCAGAGGGAACAGGGAACGGGCAACTTTCTAACAGGAAAAACTCATGTTTAAAAACATGAGATTGAAATAATGACGCTGTTTTTTTTCGGGCTACGCATCTTAAAAAACATCTTTTTTTTGACTGAGCTTTAAACTGGTGCAAATGAGTGTTTCTTATTTCCAGTTAAGAGTTAAGAGTTCCCTTCTTTTGTAAAGATAATTAAGGTTTAAATTTGGAAAATCAAGTTTCAGAATATAGACTGTAGAAAATCCAATTTAAAATTTAAACCTGCTGCTGCTATGAATTTAAATATGGCAAAATAGATTGTAATAACACAGCCAATGTTCATGGACAGAACTTAAATAGTAGGAAAGACCAACAGCAGATATTGCTAAAAGTACAGGAACTACGGTGGTGAATTCTAACTTGCCTTTTTTTAAAATTTCTAAGCAAGAGATTATGATAACTACAGGCCACAAAATAGTGGTAATGACAAATATAATAAAAGATAAAAATTTATCCTCTGGAGAAGATGTTGGGTGACGAAGCGAAAAAGTTAACCAATTTGTAAAAAAATAGCCAGTCATGAGGACATAGCTAATAGATAAAGTTAACTGGATTTGATTCACAGCATTTACTCCTTTAACAATATAGTTTTTCACAAATATATCTTTTTAAGATATTTTTTAAGTAAATGCTAAAAACACATTAATCAGCAATCATACTTGATTTAAAATTCGATTTTAAATGATGGTAATTATACTTGTTAATGCCGATTATCTGTTTCTATACTGGTATAGCATAGATATTAGACAAATGCCAAATAAAATGCAAAACTAAAAAACCTCAAATTTAAAATAATTTGAGATTGGTATAATATGTCATAAGTCAGGAATAAAACTCTGTTTTCAGAGCGGACTTTCATTATTAATTGACATCATAACCATTTTTGTGGTTACTATAAATTGCAAAAAAGTGAAAAAAATTTATATATTGGGAATTTGCAGATGGTAATTTGCAGAAGTTCGATAACTATAGCCGATAGAAGAATCTTTTTGAATGTGTTGTTTAATACTATCAAAATCTATAAATTCATCAGCTACATCAATTAGATGATTTCTAGATCGGGCTTCACTATCGCTAGTTGTTGTTTGTAACCCAATTACTTCTACTCTAGCACCCAAATTACTAACTGCATGAATAGCATAGGATAGATCTCCATCTCCACTTATTAAGATGGCGGTATCATAATATGGTGCTAAAGTAATCATATCTACGGCAATTTCTACATTCAGATTTGGTTTTTTGTAATTATCGACAACTACACTCATATCTTTAGTAACTACACGATAGCTATTACGACGCATCCATAACAGAAATCCCTGTTGCTTTTCGTTACCACTATCCATTCCTGTGTAAAAGAAAGCACGTAATAACCGAGAGGTTTTCGTTAACCGACACAGCAACTTTACATCCCATCTTCCGCACCCTAAACTGTCACACAACGAAAAATGGTCGTTTGGGGATTTGGGATTAGCGATCGCTACCT
>JAKOGY010000255.1 GCA_028658405.1 Dolichospermum sp. ST_sed8
AAATCATAGTTCAGATGATGATTTTTTGCAGAAGTCATCTTAGCTAGAAGATGAGTCAGATAAATCACATAAATCACATAAATCAAAAAAATCATAGTTCAGATGATGATTTTTTAAAACGTAATAAAAAATGTAGAGACGTTCTATGGAACATCTCTACAAAGTCTCTACAAAGGTTTAGGAAGACGCATATTTAATTTTCACCAGATGTCTAATAATTTAAAGCTGTCTGACTACAGGTTTACCGTCAATAACTTCACCAACAAGAACGATATCTGCACAATTGACGAAAATACCATTTTCCAAAACACCAGGAATATTATTCAGTGTTTTTTCCAGGTTTGCAGGATCATCAATGCTATCGAATGTCACATCTAAAACCATGTTACCTTGGTCAGTGATCACAGGACCGGCTTTTCTTACACCCATCCGCAATTCTGGCTTACCACCGAGGGCTTTAATGGCATTAGTGACAGGGGTAAGTGCCATAGGGATGACTTCTACCGGCACAGCAAAACTAGAACCCAGTTTATCTACTAATTTACCACCATCAACAACAACAATAAACTGTGCTGCAAGATAATCTACTACTTTTTCGCGGGTATGTGCCGCACCACCACCTTTAATCAAGTTTTTGTGAGGATCTACTTCATCAGCGCCATCTATGGCAATATCAATATGATCTACAGCGTCTAAAGTGGTGAGGGGAACGCCATACTCTTTCGCTAACACTTCTGATTGAAACGAAGTGGGGATACCAACGATATCTTTGAGTTCCCCTGATTTGAGACGTTCTCCTAAATACTGAATCGTGTAGGCTGTGGTAGAACCTGTACCCAAACCAACTATTGAACCGGATTTTACCAAATTGGCAGCGGCTTTGCCAACTTCTTGCTTCATCAATTTTACGGGATCTGCTGGTATGGACATTCTTTAACTCCTAAAAAACTCATGGGATCGAAAATACTATTACAACCGACTATACTACAAAATCGGTAGTGGTTAATAGATAAGATATTAAATATAAATACTTACAAAGTATACTCCATAAAATATTAATAACTAATTATCTAGAAAATCGGCAACTTCAATTATGAAATCACCGTCAACATCAATAATTTAGTTAGAAAATAATAATTAAAATGAAAAAAATATTCGGGACATTAATTTTAATAAGTTTATTGCAAACTTCCCCAAGTATTGCACAGGAACAATCACCAGATACAATACCTGTTAGCACTTCAGAGTATATACAAAAGGTAGTTGATTCTAAGTTAATGGATAATTTTCCCGATGGTGAATTTCATCAGGATAAGTTAATTAGTCGAGCAGAATTGGCATCAATTTTGGTCAAGGCATTTTATTTAGATAAACGGGCTATTCTTCCAGAAAAAAAATCTGTATTCATCCCTGATGTTCCTCCTTCTTATTGGGCATATCAAGATATTCAGATAGTTTTGAAAACCGACATTATGAAAGGTTATCGAGGAAATCTATTTTTCCCAAATCAAATGGTTACTAGAGCCGAAGGTTTAGCGATTTTTGCCCAAGCTTATGGGGTTTTTCAATTTCCTGATCAAACTGTTAATAAGATTCTCTCATCACATCCAGATGCAAAAAATATACCTGATTGGTCTAGAAAAGCTATCGCTACAGTAATTGCTGAGGAATTTGTGAATATGGATACACAAGGTAATATTTACCCACTAAGCCCCATAACAAGGGGAGATTTAGCTTATATGCTTAGTAAGTATTTACAACGTCAACACAAGCAACCATCAACACCTATAGTTCGCTAGATTTCTCCATGTTGATGAAATTGGAGATTAGTAAAAGTTTTCAAGCTAAAAACTTTTCCAAACAACGCACAAACATTTCCACACCCATTGGTAAAGCAGTTTCATCAAAATCAAATCGGGGATGATGATGAGGATAATCTAATTTTTTTTCTGCATTTGCCGCACCGAGAAAAAAGTAACAACCGGGAACTTCCTGCAAGAAAAATGACATATCTTCCCCACCCATTGTTTGACATTCGGGAACTATCCCAATGGGCGTTTCTATTACATCTTCTGCAACAGAACGGACTAACTCAGCTATTCCAGCATCATTAATCACTGGTGGATAATAATGGATATAATCTAAGTCATAATTTGCTCCGTGACTTTGGCAAATTCCCGCAATAATTTGTTGAATTCGTTCTTTAAAAAAACCTCCTAAATCAGGATTAAAATATCTCACCGTCCCACTCATTCTCGCAGTATCAGCAATCACATTAACTGCCGTTCCCGCGTGGAGTTCTCCCACGGTGACAACTGCCGCATCAATGGGGTTAATATTGCGGGAAACAATAGTTTGTAAAGCATTGACTATTTGCGCCGCTACAACGATGGAATCTACCGTTTGATGCGGAATTGCCCCATGTCCACCTTTACCAAAAATGGTACAATGGAACACTTCAACAGCAGCCATTAATGCTCCTGGACGGACTCCCACAGTCCCCAAGGGCAGATTATTCCATAAGTGTAAACCGATAATGGCATCAACATCAGGGTTTTTAAGGACACCTGCTGCTATCATCGGTTTTGCTCCACCAGGACCTTCTTCGGCGGGTTGGAAGATAATTTTCACAGTCCCGCTAAAGTCTTGACGGTGTTGATTGAGATAATATGCTGTACCGAGAGCGATCGCTGTATGTCCATCATGTCCACAAGCGTGCATCACTCCATCATGTTGAGAACAATAGGGAACTTCGTTCAGTTCTTGAATAGGTAAAGCATCCATATCAGCCCGAATTGCTAATACTTTGCCATGCCCAGATTTTTCACCTTTAATAATAGCAACAATTCCCGTTTGGGCAATTCCCATTTGATGGGTAATTCCCCAATGTTGCAACTTTTGGGCAATAAATTCAGCGGTGATTTTTTCCTGAAAACCTAATTCTGGTTTTTGGTGGATTTCTCTTCTCCATTCCACTAATTGCGGTTGTAAGGCTCTAATTTCTAACCTGACATTTTTGAGATTTACCGTTGAAGCTAGAGGAAATGTAGAAACCATAGTTATCAATTAAAAATGCAAAATTAAAAATTAAAAAACTCCTAGAGATTCCCAATCTAAATCCGCAGCAACTTGGGCAAGTTTTGCTAAATCTCTGGGATTTTCCAAATAAGGTACACAACCTAAAACGGGAATATTTGTCAATGATTGAATCAAATCTGGGGGAGTTAAATCAGCAATTTCTGACTCCGTGCGGGGTTGGGTACAATTAAGAATAATCCCCCGCAGATTGATTTTAGCTTGCCTAGCTAATGCTACATTAGCCACAGCTTGAGCGATCGCTCCCAATCTCACACATACCACCAAAATAGTTGGTAATCGCCATTCCCCAGCTAAATCAGCCACAGTCAATTCATCAGTAATTGGTGAACCTAAACCCCCCAAAGATTCCACCAACACAAAATCACGCTGTTTCTGTAAAGCCAACAAAGTTCGCCAAACTATCGCCAAATCAACTTGACGATTTTCCTTAGCAGCAGCTATGGGAGGGGCTAAAGGAGCTTGAAAATACATAGGTGTAATTTCCTCCGGTGACTGTTCCAAATTAAACAGAGTTTGGTACAGTTCCCTATCTCCTACCCCCGATTGAATTGGCTTCATAATCCCCAAACTGCGCTGGGGATAATATTTTTGCCAATAAGCGGCTATTGCTGCTGTGACAACAGTTTTACCAGCGTCTGTATCAGTTCCCGTAATCAGTAAAGTATTCAACAATGTTTCCTGCTAAAATTGACAACTTAATTTGCTTCTTTTGCTAATTTAGCTTAATAAGCAGAAGCCTCTCACCCTGCGAGTACAAAATATTGATTTTATGTTATTATCACAGACTAGGTGTAAATAAATTAAATGCTCCAAATGTAGCCCACAAAACAAAAAACAGATCTTAAAACCAAAGAACCGTGGGGCGCACGGAGTAGGGGCGTATTGCAATACGCCCCTAACTATTTTCCTCATAGAGGAGTCACGCTCGTTGCCCACACTCATCTGAAAGGGAGTGTGTGGAGTCCGTCACCGTTAATTAGTCCCATTAAACCTGGGTATAGCAGTTTCCGTTGGTATTGGGGTTTCCGTTGGCGTTGGGGTTTCCGTTGGTGTGGGAGTTTCCGTTGGTGTTGCTGCCTCTATTGCCACATTCAAACTATAGTTAACATCCGAAACACCTCCAGACAAATCTAATTGAATAATATATTTCCCATCATTGGCTAATATTCCCTCGTAAGATGTAGATTGTGGATCTTGAGTATTAATGATTTCACCATCAGCAGTTAAAATTGTCAGCACAATACCACTGTTTTCATTTACAGATACAATTAATTTTTCCCCGCTCTTACCCCGAAAACTATATTGAACTAATTCATTTTCCTTCAGTGTCCCCTCAACTTTCGCCTGGTTAGATTTGTCTAATCTCAGACGTTGGCGATTAATCACAGGTTCACTATTAGTTTCTATGGGTGTTGGGGTTGGTGTTAATGTTGTTCCACTAGGAATAACTGGGGAAGGAAAGGATTGTGGCGTTGTGATTGTTTCTCCTGCTGGACGAGACTGACTTTTCAGTGAATTAACCAAAGTCCAAGAACCAAATCCTGCCAAAATAATCACAACACAGCCAATTCCTCCCAACGCCCAAGTATTATCCAAAATAGAGCTACTTTGGCTAGAATCAACTGAAGGTTGGGGCTTTTCAGATGTTTTTGATATAGGTTGAGGACGATGACCGACGGCGATAGTTTGTAGGTGAGATAAATTAGCAGCCGGTTGACGAGTATAGCCTGTGTTGAGCAGTGCTTGAGTAACATCAGCCGCACTTTGATAGCGTTCCCCTGGCAGATAACTCAACATTCGCTGCAAAACTTGAGCAAATTCTGGTTTCACCGTTGCCCATTGTTGCCAATTCCAAGTTAGTTGCTGCTCATCAAATAAATCTGCTGGTTCTTTCCCCGTCAATAAAACAATGGCCGTCACAGCCAACGCATATAAATCACTACTAGGATATGCTCTACCCGTTTGTATTTGCTCACTAGGCGCGTAACCCAATTTACCTACAGTAGTAACTGGTGTAGGGCTTGAGGATTGTAATTTGGTGGCTAATTCCTTCACTACCCCAAAGTCAATTAATACAGGCAGGAAATCATTTTCTCGTAAAATTATATTTTCTGGGGATATATCTCGATGAATAATTCCTTGCCCGTGAATATAACTAAGAACAGGTAATAAAGTACCTAGTAAATGCAATACATCTGCTTCAGTCAAAGTTGTACCAACATCTTGGCGTTCTTTGAGCAAATTGCGGTAAGTTTTACCAGCTACAAAATCTTGCACCAAAAATAACTTTTCGTTTTGGGCAAATTTTTCTCGAAACTTGGGAATTTGGGGATGTTCGATTTGATACAAAACAGTAGATTCTCGCTCAAATAATTCTTGTGCTTTCTGTCCACTATCTGTTCCTGTGATTGGGGCAATTAATTCTTTCAGCACACAAAGCTCATTAAAGCGTCTTTGGTCTTCTGCTAGATAGGTTCTACCAAATCCCCCCTGGCCAATAATGTGAATTATGTGGTAACGATTTTGTAGGATAGTACCAACTGTAATCGGTGATTGCATGGTCTATGAATTAGAATATAATAGCAACTGAGCTAGAACGAGAGCAAAAGCATCATTCATCCACAACATGACACAGAGTGTCTCAATTGTGGCTTCCGTAATTATCCTCTGTTATCCCGCCTCAAAGGAAGTGTATACTAGAAATTAAGTCTGGCATTATTCTATTCTTACATTCTGCCTTGAGTCAGGATGTGTCCCATATAGTAACAGGTATAATCCAGAATGGATAAATTAAGCGGGATCACTAATAATATCAACGTAGCTACTTAACGGTATCTTAGTTTACTGTTTACACACTTAATAGATCCGGAAATTTGACTTCCTGATGATTTCGCTAGTACCACTTTCTCGGAATTTAGAATTTAAAATTTAGAATTTAGAATGAATACAGCATAAGTTTTTCACAAATTCGGAATGGTTCATTAACTTACGCCGGACTGTACTAGTGTTCTTGATACAAGATACAAATATTTAATCTTCAGTTCACTAGGTCGTTAATTGGTAATAAGTATCATAGAATAATTGTTTGCACTTTCCGTGCTATTTAATCATAGGTGTTCTCACACCCCACAACTAACTTGAATATTATTGCTTGACTCCATTTCCGTTAAATTTGCTCAATTTCTGATGATATTTCTATGAATGCACTTCGAGGATCTGCTGTGCTAAGTTCTGCAACTTTACCAGTCCAGTCAATAGCAACGGGACTACCTGACAATAATCGCTTGCGACTGTTTTCTGGTTCTGCCAACATAAAACTGTCGCAAGAAGTCGCTCGTTATCTAGGCATGGACTTAGGTCCAATGATTCGCAAAAGATTTGCGGACGGTGAACTTTATGTTCAAATCCAAGAATCAATTCGGGGTTGTGATGTCTATTTAATCCAGCCCAGTTGTCAACCCGTCAATGATCATTTGATGGAATTACTCATTATGATTGATGCCTGTCGTCGGGCTTCTGCACGACAGATTACAGCAGTAATTCCTTATTATGGTTATGCTCGTGCTGACCGGAAAACAGCCGGCAGAGAGTCAATTACGGCTAAGTTAGTGGCTAATTTGATTACTCAAGCAGGTGCTAATCGAGTTCTAGCGATGGATTTACACGCAGCCCAAATTCAGGGCTATTTCGATATCCCCTTTGATCATGTATATGGTTCACCAGTTATCCTGGATTATATCATTAGCAAAGGATTACAGGATATTGTGGTTGTTTCCCCTGACGTGGGTGGGGTAGCACGCGCCAGAGCATTTGCCAAAAAACTGAATGATGCTCCACTGGCAATTATTGACAAACGCCGTCAAGCTCATAATGTCGCCGAGGTTTTAAATGTCATTGGTGATGTGAGAGGCAAAATCGCCATACTGGTAGATGACATGATTGATACTGGCGGAACGATTGCTGAAGGCGCTAGATTACTGCGTCAAGAAGGAGCAAGTCAGGTATATGCCTGTGCTACTCATGCTGTATTTTCTCCCCCGGCAATTGAGAGGTTGTCCAGTGGGGTATTTGAGGAAGTGATAGTCACTAACACTATTCCTATCCCAGAGGCCAGTCAGTTTCCTCAATTGGTGACGCTTTCAGTCGCTAATTTACTAGGGGAAGCAATTTGGCGGATTCACGAAGATAGTTCTTTAAGTAGTTTATTCCGTTAATCAACAAGAAACTATCATCCTTAAGGATGAAATATAAGTTGTGAAGGCAAGTAACTAGTTGCTTGTTTGCTAACTTATATTATAGTATGCGAATGGCATACATACCACTGGTGAAAAGCGGTCGAATTTCTGGGATTGCACCCCAATACGTTGAGGGTGCGA
>JAKOGY010000256.1 GCA_028658405.1 Dolichospermum sp. ST_sed8
TTCTTCCTTCTTCCTTCTTCCTTCGTGCCTTCGTGGTTCGTTTCTTATCCGTCAAAATTTATTTGACAGACTACTAGGGTTTGCTGAAAAAGTCTTTTCGTTAGGGCTAGTAGTCAGGAGTTAGTGACAGAATATGATTGAGGGAAGATTTGGTCTTTTTGAGAACTTTGTATTCTAGTTTTTAACAGCTTTGAGTACCCGATTCAAAATCACCTTACCTTTAGGATTAGCTACCTGAACACGAATAAATTTAGGATCACTTGGTTTCCAAGTAACCTGATATTTCATACCATTATTATTCCAAGTGTATACTTGACGTTGTTTATTACCGGAAGCAACCGCACCAGATAAATTAATATTAGAATTACTTTTACGGTTCTCTCCATAATAGGAATAAGAATTATTGCTAAAAGCTAAAGTCACTATCCAATCTTTATCACTAAATTCACCTGCCGGATAATCAAACTTTTGCACAGCCATAGCTGTATTAGGAATAGCAATATCAATAATTGCAGGTGTAGAAATTCCTAAAATTGCCGCCAAAATGATCGCTTTGTATTTCATAATTCTCTTCTTTGCGAACCTAATATTATTTGGTCGTGTGTTTAGTAATCAGCAAAATCATTTTGATTATGCAGTAGTTTTTTCTTTGGAAGAAATTCTGGAATTAAATAACTTGGGAAAGAACAAGCCAGAATTTTGTTTGTATTCCTCAAACTCAGGATATCGAGATAAAGATTTATCTTTTTTCAGCATATTGGGAACAAATATCATGGCTATAAATAACCCCTGAATCACGAAAGGTAGCCAATGTTGCGTTAACATAGAAAAACCCAGATAAATCAACACTTCTCCTAAGTAATTAGGATTACGACATTTAGCAAAGAAACCTTCTGTAATTAATCCAGTTTTATACTTGAGTGTATAATACTTTTGGGCATCACTAGTAAAATGTAAAAACACACCGACAATATTCACAACAATAGCAGCAGCTACTAAGGGTAAAGGGGGAACAGTCCCACTACTAATAAGAATAAATGGTGCTACCCAGTACAAGCCTAGGAGAACAAAAGTAATAATTCCTTGGGAAGTGGGAATTTCTTGCTCCCATTGCTTATCTGGAAATATGCTATCTTTTATTAGCCAAAGAAAACCATAAGTACCATGAAGACACAGGTAAACCCAAGCTCCAATGGTGAAATTATGGTATAAAAACATTAATCCCAACACGATAGCGAATGTTAGGGCTTTGTGAAAATTAATGGAATATTTTATTTTCATATACTGGTTCTTCTTGAAAGGGTTGAAAGTTAGGGAAAGAAATAGAGAGATAGTTCACTTTTATCTACCTCTCTGACATCATTATTTTTTGGCAATTATCCAAACTGCGTGAACAATACCTAGAATATAAAAACCAAAGATAGTCAAAAGTAAATTAATCCAAAAATCCTTACCCAAACCTACCTGCAAAAATACTCCTAAAGGTGGGAGAAAAATTGCGGCTATAATTCTGACTATATCCATGTCCATGTTGTTCTCCTATTAATATTCAACCTTTCTAGAGTTAACATCACATAATTTTATGCCGATTCCTGAAAATACTCAGGAAATTGCACAATTCAACCACCACTAATTTTAGCTTTATAACCCAATTTGACCAAAATCTCTAAGATCTTCTGTTTGTGGTCTCCCTGAACTTCAATTTCGTTCTCTTTGACAGTCCCTCCTGTACCGCATTGGGCTTTTAACTGTTTCAATAAAGTCTCTAGGGTTTCTAGTTTAGTTTGAAACCCAGTAATAACCGTGACAGTTTTCCCTTTGCGTCCAGCGCGAGTAGCTTGAATTCGCACATTTTGCTGATTGGGGGGTAAGTCTTGGATTCCGCGTTCTACAGCGCGTTCCATTGCGGGTGAACTACCGTTACCAAATTCTTGGTAGACAAAGCCTTTGTCAGATTTGGGATTAGCCATAATATTTAATGCAGGAAAAATAGACTTTCATTCTAAACAATTTTAGCCTAAGCGGGGGTAATTGAATATATAATTGCTACATAATAGAGTATAAGAAGGTAAGAGAAAATGAACCACGAAGGAGCGAAGTTCACGAAGGAAGAGGAAGAAGGAAGGATGAGGAGGTTAGGTGATGAGGTGGAGAGGTTGGCTTATGCTGTGATTGGGGCGGGTATTGAGGTGCATAGGATGTTGGGTGCGGGGTTTTTGGAAAGGGTGTATCAAGAGGCTTTGGGTTTGGAGTTTCGTTTGCGGGGAATACCTCATAAACCTAAACATTTAGTAGCAGTAAAGTACAAAGGTTATCCCATTGGTGAGGGTGAATTAGATTTTCTGGTTGGTGATTCCCTAGTTGTTGAATTGAAAGCTGTGGAAAAGTTAGCCCCTATTCATGAAGCGCAAGTTATTTCTTATTTAAAAATGACTAATTGTCCCCTTGGTCTTCTCATCAATTTTAACGTCCCTGTCCTCAAAGAAGGCATTAAACGCATCATTCTTTCTTCTTAATTCTTCTTCTTCCTTCTCTTCCTTCGTGTTCTTCGCTCCTTCGTGGTTAGTTAATTCTTTGTTGTAAGTGATATACTGAAGATAAATAACCATAGTTAAGTATTGCAATATCATGGCAAGTGAAGAAATAAAAATTCTTAAATTCTCGGAAAAAACTTTTGAAGTAATAGCAAAATGGTCTAAAAATTGTGATAAGCCAGAAGATATAGAAAGAACATCAGAATATGATATTTTTTGTCAGTATGTTGTAAAACCTTTTGAAAAATTTTGTTATAATTTAGGGATGTTTGTTCATCCCCTTCTTGAGAATGAGAATTTTTCGATTGAACATTCAAACAGTTACATACTTCACAACTATTCTGGTAATAATTTTTGTTTAAGAGCTTATTTTACAACAAGTAAATTATTTTTTATTGAAATTACGCAATGGGGTATCAACATAGGAATTAATCAAGAACCTTACCAAGAATTAATAATAAATTTATCTAGAGATAATCCTCAAGAATTAATAAATTTATTTTCTATTAATCCTAATTTGATTTCTTTTAAAGATTATTTACATCTTAATATTAAGAGTATTGTTCACCATGAAAAACCGTTGAATTTACTAAGGAATGTAGCAGAACATTTTGAAAAATATCTACCTTTAATAATACTAAAAACGGGTCAGAATCCTATACCATTTATCAATCATTTATATAGTCCAAACAATCGTGATTTTGATTGGGAAGAAACAGGGTTTACGTTTGAAGAATTAATATGCTGGTTAGGTGCTATAAATCGAAAAGGACAAGCAATTATATACGGTTCACCAGGAACAGGAAAGACATTTATTGCACAAAGATTGGCTAAAGAATTAGTTGGCAGATATGGTTTCTCTGAATTAGTCCAATTTCATCCAGCATACACTTATGAAGATTTTATTCAAGGTATCCGACCTCAAAGTGAAGATGGTAAATTAACATATCCAGTTGTTCCCGGTAGATTTTTAGAATTTTGTAAAAAAGCAGAAGTTCTTCAAGATACTTGTGTTCTCATTATTGATGAAATCAACCGCGCTAATTTAGCACAGGTATTTGGTGAATTAATGTATTTACTAGAATACCGTGATCAAGAAATTCCTCTCGCTGGTGGTAATAGATTTCGTATTCCCGAAAATGTCCGTATTATTGGGACAATGAACACAGCAGATAGGTCTATTGCACAAATAGATCATGCTTTACGTCGTCGTTTTGCATTTATTGAACTTCGTCCTAATTATGATGTGTTAATAAAATATCACCTAAATACAAATTTAGCAGTTATGGATTTAATTAATATTTTAAAACAATTAAATCAAGCCATTAATGATAAAAACTATGAAATTGGTATTTCTTTCTTTTTGACTCCTAATCTACGAGAAGATATTGAAGATATTTGGAAAATGGAAATTGAACCATATTTAGAAGAATACTTTTTTAACAACCTAGAAAAAGTAGATGAGTTTCGTTGGGACAAAATCGAGAAACAGATAATATGAACTCAGTAAATTTAAAAATCATTGAATTAACCGAATATCAACCTCATTTTTTTCCTCGTGAGGAAATTTCCAAAGAAGTTGAAATTATATTATGTGAAAAATACAAAAACCAGGTAGATTTAGATTCTCCTAGTTACAAAACTGGTAATCAATGGAAACTAACTGCTAAAGGATATGTCGGGTATATTCATTTAAATGCTGATTTAGCTTTGAAAATAAATCCGAAAGTCCCAATTAAAAATTTATTTGGAATGTTGGAATATGCGTATGATTTAAAAAGTTTTAGATTTCTTGAAGGCTTAATGAATTGTGAATCTATAGAAGATTTTTACAATCACCTCGCTTATGTTTTAGCAGATAAAATAATAGAACACTGTCGTAAAGGATTATATCGGACTTATGTACCCAAAACTGAGCAATTGGCTTATGTGCGCGGAAGGTTAAATGTTCAACAGATAATTAAAAAACCTTGGAATGTAAAATTACAATGTGAATATGAAGAACACACGGCTGATATTCTAGATAACCAAATTTTATTTTGGACGCTTTTTCATATTGGACATAGCGGTTTTTGTACAGAAAAAGTATCATTGATAGTGAGAAAAGCTTATCATGCAATTCAAGGAATGGTATCATTACAACCTTGTAGTTCAGAAGATTGTATTGATAGAATTTATCACCGTTTAAATGAAGATTATCATCTTCTACATCAATTTTGCCGATTCTTTTTAGATAACACTAGCCCAAATCATGAAAAGGGTAAAAATACAACTTTACCATTTTTAGTAAATATGGCACGTCTTTATGAAATATTTGTTGCAGAATGGCTAAAGGAAAATTTACCCCAAAATTTCACCTTAAAAACTCAAGAGAGAATCAATATAGGAGAAAAAATATATTTTAAAACTGACGTAATTTTATATGACAAAACAGATTCAAAACCTAAATATATTCTTGATACTAAATATAAAAACCCCAAACATTCTTCTTCTGAAGATATAGCCCAAGTAGTAACTTATGCAGTTTCTAAAAGTTGTCCAGAAACAGTATTAGTCTATCCAACAGAATTAAATCATTCCCTTGATAAATATATTGGAAAAATCAGAGTTCGTAACCTCACCTTTTCTCTTGATGATAAAATTGAAGATGCAGGAAATAAATTTTTAACAAAACTATTTTCTTAACTTCTCTCTGTGTCCTCTGTGGTTCGTTTTCTAAAAGTAGATTAAATTACTCAATTATCGTGAAAACAGATACAATTTTCTATAGCTTATTTCAGACATTTCCTAGCATTTTCTTTGAATTAATTAACCATTCTCCCACAGAAGCAGTTACCTATGAATTCACATCTCGTGAAGTCAAACAACTGGCTTTTCGCTTAGAGGGTTTATTTTTACCAACCACCAAAGATCCCAAAAAACCATTTTACATAGTTGAGGTTCAGTTTCAACCCGATGATGATTTATATTATCGTCTATTTGCGGAAATTTGCCTTTACCTGCGACAATACAAACCGCCTCACCCTTGGCAAGCTGTAATCATCTATCCTAGTCGTAATAAGGATCTTAATTTTCTCTCGTTCCCATGCTCTGCGTGGGAATGCAGTTAAGAGGCTCTGCCTCTACTATACCTGGAGGTAGAACCTCTAAGATGGCATTCCCAGTCTGGAGACTGGGAACGAGGGACAGGCTAGAACGAGGGACAGGCTAGAAGCCCGTCCCACAATATTGTTTTAGAATTAAAATTAACTTTGTTCTCTTATTTTACCCAATCCGTGACTACTACACCCCTTTCCCTTAATTTCTCACAAACTGCTTCTGTTCCTGATACTCTGGGACGTTTTGGCCGCTTTGGTGGTAAGTACGTTCCTGAAACGTTGATGCCTGCTTTAGCTGAATTAGAAACAGCATATCAGCAATACCGCAATGAACCTGGTTTTCAAGCCGAATTACAAGGTTTGTTAAAAGATTATGTAGGGCGTGCTACGCCTTTATACTTTGCTGAAAGATTGACTGCCCATTATGCCCGTCCAGATGGTACAGGAGCGCAAATTTACTTAAAGCGCGAAGATTTAAATCATACTGGCGCACATAAAATAAATAATGCTCTCGGTCAGGTATTATTAGCCAAACGCATGGGTAAACGGCGGATTATTGCCGAAACTGGTGCGGGACAACATGGCGTAGCGACGGCAACAGTTTGCGCTCGGTTTGGTTTGGAATGTATTATTTACATGGGTGTTCACGACATGGAGCGCCAATCTTTAAACGTCTTCAGAATGCGGCTAATGGGGGCAGAAGTTCGCCCAGTGTCTGCTGGTACGGGAACTCTCAAAGATGCCACTTCTGAAGCCATCCGGGACTGGGTAACGAACGTAGAAACTACACATTACATCCTCGGTTCTGTGGCTGGTCCCCATCCTTACCCAATGATGGTTCGGGATTTTCACGCTATTATTGGAGAAGAAACCCGCGCTCAAGCTATGGAAAAATGGGGCGGTTTACCAGATATTCTCATAGCTTGTGTGGGTGGTGGTTCTAATGCTATGGGACTATTTCACGAATTTGTCAAAGAACCATCTGTGCGGTTAATTGGGGTGGAAGCTGCTGGAGAAGGTGTAAATACTGGCAAACACGCGGCCACTCTCACAAAAGGACAGGTTGGTGTATTACATGGTTCCATGAGTTATCTTTTGCAAGATGAGGACGGACAAGTTATTGAACCCCATTCCATTAGTGCTGGGTTGGATTATCCTGGTGTGGGTCCTGAACACAGCTACATGAAAGATATTGGCCGGGCTGAATATTACAGTGTTACAGATGCTGAAGCTTTGGAGGCTTTCCAAAGACTTTCCCAGTTAGAGGGAATTATACCAGCTTTGGAAACTTCTCATGCGATCGCCTATCTAGAAACTCTCTGTCCTCAACTTTCCGGTAGTCCCAAAATTATCCTTAATTGTTCTGGGAGAGGTGACAAAGATGTCCAAACAGCCGCTAAGTTCTTAATTCACTAAATAACAGTAGGGTGTGTTCAAAATACACCCTACGAAACTTGTGGGTAATTTCATCCACATTCCTAAGCAATCAGTTTTGAGAAAAAGGTAAATCATGCTTAAAAATTTGATTTCCGCCACTGGTGCAGGTTTGTTGGTTTTATTGGGCGGGACAATGGCTAATTCAGTCCCTAATTCGGGAACTGTATCAACTCCTAGCTACCAGGTAGCACAAAATACTGTTGATACTGCTACGTTAGAAGCATCAGTTTTTCAGCAAATAAATCAGTACAGGGCTTCCCAAAAATTACCTGCACTGACGCGCAATAGTAGTATTGACAATCAAGCTAGGTGCGATTCGTTGTTAGTTGAATCACGGTACTCAGTCCGTACATAAACTAACCAACCTAATCCAATCATGGAAAAAGGTTGAACTCTCGGTCAGG
>JAKOGY010000257.1 GCA_028658405.1 Dolichospermum sp. ST_sed8
TGAGTGAGCAAAACATTATGCGTACAGAGTTGAGAAATTTGAATCGGTAATTGTCCCGTTGAAAGTACATCACAAAAATACCCCGAATTTCCCAACTCCAAGGCGGTAATGAAAAAGATTCAATGCGGTCAAAACCGCCCGTGTCGCTTCCCTCTGTCCCCTAAAGGGACTGAGTTTCCCGCATACCGCGAGGTCTTATGAGTAATACCATGTTAAATTTTATATCTTTTCTAATTCAGACTATACAACCATTATTAATTCCGATTTGCTTTGTTATTGCTTGGACGACAATTATTATTGTGTTGTTGAATTTTTGGACAGCAACAAAAAAGACTCTTAAAACTGCTCAAGAAATGCACAAAATTCCCTGTCATAATTGCCAATTTTTTACTAATAATTACCGTCTTAAATGTACGGTAAATCCTTATGTTGCGAATACAGAAGCAGCAATTGGTTGTCAAGATTATCAATCAAATTAATTGTTATCTCTGGGCTTTCCATTTCTTGTGGATTACTTATAGGGGTAAAGCGCATTGCGCTAAACCCCTACTTTCAGCCGATTAATCCATTAAAAATGAGTAAAATTTACGACAACTCATTTTTGGTCAGCTTCTTAGATACCCAGCTAATAATGCCGCTAAATAACGCCCCACCCATCAATATACCAATAGCAGGATTAAATACTGGCATCCAGAGTTTGTGCCACAAATCTAAACCTAAATTGATTCCAGAAGCATCACCAATCACGGCTACAACAAGCCACCCAAAACCCAAAATTACTAGAAAAACATCAGCGACTAATATGAAGTTGAGCCAGTTTAATAATTTGTCTTTCATTGGTTATTAGTTATTAGTCATTGGTCATTGGTTATTAGTTATTAGTTATTAGTCATTGGTCATTAGTCATTGGTCATTAGTCATTAGTCATTGGTTATTAGTAATAAATCTTGCCTATTACCTATTACCTATTACCTATTACCTTATTCTTCAAATAACCATTTTTTGACTTTGGCTAAGTTTTTCCAATCGGGTTTTCTGGTAAAACCATCTTCAATGCTATTTTTAACTTCTTCTTGCCATTCTTCATTGACAAATATCAATTGTTGTGCAATGCCAACGTGCTCCCGCAAACCTTTTTGACCAGTTTCTAACATAGCTAAAGCCAGATTAATTCTTCCTTGTGGGTCTTGGGGATTGAGTTTCACGGCTTTATTAGCGGCACTAAAAGCTAATTTTCCTTGGTTATCAAGAAGGTATAACCAAGCTAGACAAACCCAGGCAGAACTGGCTTTAGGAGAGCGATCGCATACCTCTTTAAATACAGGAATCAGAGATTGTACAGATTCTCCAGCTTTATAGCGTTCTAGACCTGTATCAAACAGGGAATCAACAGTATTAGTCATTTGTTATTAGTCAATGGTCAGTGGTTAATTATCAATTGTCAATTATTCAGTTGTAATTAGCAACCAATAACTGACAATTAGATCATATTACCAAAAACCTGGGTCTAAAGCGCCGTGCTAGAAGCACGGCTTTTGCTTTTATGGTAGAATTTAGTAAGTGGGAAGGGTAATCAACCACTTAAAAAACCCAGTTGCCGAAAGGTACAACGCTGATAGCGGTAGCGTGGCGTGAGCCATACCTTGAAAATTAAATCTATGCGGTTCTACTGTATTTTTCTAGACTCCACCTCGCAGTAGGTAAAAGATTTAGAGGAGTTAGACAAACAGTTTTTTGAAACGATATGTTTCAAATCCAAAAAAGGACTTGGAGAAATCCAACTAGGGTAGGGCATACCCAAAGTCGCTTGGGGAGAGTCCCACCTCTGAGCTAGAAACTGCAAGGTATCTAGTTTAAGTGGTCTCGTTGAACCAAGAATCCTCTCTTCGAGACGCTAACGCTAACGCGCCTTTAGGACAAGGAGTGTCAAACGCCGAAAGACTTACCGCAACCACAAGTTTGGGCAGCGTTGGGGTTAGTAAATTGGAAACCACCACCAATCATAGCATCACTATAATCAAGCATTAACCCGTAAAGATAAAGTAGACTTTTGCGATCGCTGATAATTTTGAAACCATCATAATCAAAAACCTCATCATCAGGGGTAATCTTGCTGACATCCTCAAAATCCATCATGTAAGACATTCCCGAACAACCACCTTGTCTGACTCCCACCCGTAAGCATAAATCTTGCCCTTGCTTATCTTGAAGAGACTTAACTTGCCGCAATGCAGATACGGATAATAGAATTCCGCGTTGTTGAGTTTGAGTTGCTTGTGTCATAAATTCTTAACTCCTAAACTAGTTTTATCAATACCCCAGGCATTCTCGTACCTCTGGGCTGCCACTCCCTTCCCAGTATAAGATTACATATCTTCCTCCTTCCTTCGCGTCCTTCGCGTCTTCGTGGTTCATTTAATCTATATTCTTCTAGTGAGAAGGGAGTAGGAATGTTTTTATATTTATTTTAGCGACATTACGACAGGAAAAAAGAATAAGAAGGTGGGAATGTGGGAACATAGGAAGATAACTTTTAATTATCCCTGTTCTATGCACCACTTGCCACTTTGTCAGCAAGCCAAGATTTTTATTCTAGAATTAAGGGATTAGGTATGTTTAAAGATTAACCATTCCCAAAAGTCTCATTATTAATCGCTTTGTTTTGATTCATTTACTCTATGACAAGTTTTAATCGCTCTACCAGTCGCCGATTGCAGAAATTAACCCAGATTCCTTCTGTATGGGAGGGCGATCGCCGTCCATTGTCACCACCACAGAACCCATTTGCAGACCCAGAGGCCAAAGGAGATTGTATTCTTTGGGTAGATGCCTCCGAAGGGATTGTTAGAGGCATGGATATGGTAGATCCCAGCCTAGGTCCTGAAGCCATTGTCCGTACCCTGATGCAGGCAATAGAACATCCCCAAAATCCCGCCAAACCCGGTAGACCACAAAGAATAGTTGTCCGTGATCGGGAAATACAATTTTACTTGCGCGGAGTATTACAAGATTTAGATATTGCCATTGACTACGTACCCGAATTACCCATAATTGATGAACTTTTTCGCTCTTTTGCAGAAGTCATTGATAGCCAAATTCCCGATTTGCCACCCAAATACGCCAAACTTCTCCACGAGAAAGCCTTTGAAGTCTGGCAATCTACTCCTTGGAAATATTTGGAAGAACAGCAAATTTTATCAATAGAGATCAATCAATGGGATGTAGAGAAACTCTATGCCTCAGTCATGGGAATGTTAGGAATTGAGTATGGAATTTTGTTTTATCGTTCCGAAGATTCCCTGAAACGTTTTCGGGCTGCTGTTCTCGCTGATGAAGATGAAATAAATCAGGATTTAGAAGAAGCCTTTCTCAAACAAGATTGTTTATTTCTCACCTTTGATTCGGTTAACGATGACGAAGATGATGACGATCCGGGTAATTTGGCAGAAATGCCACTTTCAGAAATTCAACCTACCTTCGGCAATATTCACCCCCTAGAAGGGTTGCGTTCGGTTTTGTATGAAGAAGAAGCCCTACTAACTTTTGTCGCTGTAGAAAGTTTATTGCGGTTTCTTCGTGACCACCATCGACAATTATATGAAGAAGATTTTCTCACCCTCAGTCAACGTTATCGAATTTCTTTACCAGAAGCCGACAAAAATCGCAAATCCTTAACTGTCACTGTTTCTACCATGCCAGAGTTGACAGCAGAATTAGAAGAAATGGCTGGTTTTGATTTGGAAGATGAAGATGAAGATGATGAAGATGATTCTATATTTGAAGCCTTGAGAGACGATTTAATCCCAGAAGATGCTTTTATGAGTTTAGGTGTGTTGCCATGGGAAACATTAAATTACCTGCGTCAAGGGCCTAACTACCAAGCAGCGGGGGAACTTGAACCAGCAGGGGATGGTTTACCTGTGATTGTTATTCAAACCTCTCGTCCTAAAGCTAAGGGGATTATTGAGAATATTCAAGAAGCTGGAGGATTAAACGCCATCTGTTTTCACACCGTAAATGATCCGGTGGATGATAATCTCTATGACTTAGGTTTATTACAAACACATAATCATGAATTATTTTTGTTTGGGCAGTTTTTAGATAATGACCCAGTTCATACAGAAGCCAAGAAAAAATGGCATCAGCGTTGTCAAAATACCAAGGGCTATTGCGGTTTAATTATTGCGAAAGGGTTGACCGGGGCTTCTCGTGGTAATCCCCAATTACGAGATATGATGGCTCTATTAGAAGCTCATGTACTTTCCTCGGAAGAATTAAACTTGGAAACAGTTGACTAAAGAAATAGATATACCTAAAATTTATAAATTAAATTACAGGATATCTATAACAAAACAAGCCAACTTAATTGTTATAAAAGTGGACTGCTTAAAAAACTAGGTACAAGTTGACCTATTTTTTTTGCTGTTCCCTGTTCCCTATTTACACATTGATAGGTAGAAGATAGGTCGAATCAATGGCACTCAGATTCAAATTACAAGGAATTCCTAGTATTCAAGCCAGGTTATCGGAAAATTTATTTGGGCAAGTAGTTGACAAACTGAAGATTTTAAATAAGATTAGTGTTTTTGTTACCTTGTTAATTCCAACTAACTCTCGTAGTCTCATTTTTGTTTTGAGTGACTAAACTCTCTAAATCAAGTTAATATACAGCAAAGTGCATGATAATGACAAATAAAAAATGGGCCGTTAAACGCATCACAGTTAATCTAGCTACACAAGAAGCAGAGAAACTAGAAAAATATTGCCAACAGACAGGCAGACCAGCAACAGATGTAATTCGAGAGCTAATCAGAAGTTTACCCCAGGGGGAAGAGGTAACTGGCAACTGACAACTGACAACTGACAACTGACAACTGACAAATTTCCGCACCAATTCAGTTACAATTTGTAAAGAAACTGAACAAGGAACGAGGGAATGCGCGTTGCAATTGTGGGTGCGGGATTAGCTGGGTTAGCAACTGCTGTAGATTTAGTAGATGCGGGCTGTGAGGTAGAAATTTTCGAGTCTCGTCCGTTTGTGGGTGGTAAAGTCAGCAGTTGGGTAGATAGTGAGGGCAACCATATTGAAATGGGGCTGCACGTCTTTTTCGGTTGCTACTACAATCTATTTGCATTAATGCAGAAGGTGGGGGCTGGGGATAATTTACGCCTGAAGGAACATAGCCATACTTTTATTAATAAAGGTGGACAAACTGGGGCGTTAGATTTTCGCTTTTTTACTGGTGCGCCTTTTAATGGATTAAAGGCGTTTTTCACTACTTCCCAACTTTCATTACGAGATAAATTCCAAAATGCGATCGCTCTGGGTACTAGCCCGATAGTTCAAGGTTTAGTAGACTTTGACGGAGCAATGAAAACTATTCGTAAATTAGATAAAATCAGTTTTTCTGACTGGTTCTATAGTCACGGAGGCAGTAAAGGTAGCATTAAGCGTCTATGGAATCCGATTGCTTACGCCTTGGGATTTATAGATTGTGATAATATTTCTGCCCGGTGTATGTTGACAATTTTCCAGTTTTTTGCAGTCAGAACAGAAGCTTCAATTCTGCGAATGTTGGAAGGTTCACCCCACGAATATTTACACAAACCTATTGTTAAATATTTAGAAGAAAGAGGTGTAAAAATATATACTCGTCGCCAAGTCCGAGAAATTCAGTTTACTGAATCTGAAGCAGAAACTCACGTTACTGGTATATTAGTTGCTCAAGGTGATACAGAAGAAATTATCACTGCTGACGCTTATCTTTGTGCTTGTGATGTTCCGGGAATTCAGAAAGTTTTACCCCAAGCTTGGCGGAAATGGCCAGAATTTGATAACATTTATAAATTGGATGCTGTCCCAGTCGCTACAGTGCAGCTACGTTTTGATGGTTGGGTGACAGAATTACAAGATGAGGAAAAACGAGGTAAGGGCGGGGAAACCCCGCCCCTACAGGCGGCTGGGATAGATAATTTGTTATATACCGCTGATGCTGATTTTTCCTGTTTTGCTGATTTGGCTTTGACTAGCCCCGCAGATTATTATCGTCCTGGGGAGGGTTCATTGTTGCAACTGGTATTGACACCGGGAGATCCTTTTATTAAACAAAATAATGAAGCGATCGCCCATCACGTGCTTAAACAAGTACATGAACTATTTCCTTCCTCAAAAAATCTAAACATGACTTGGTACAGTGTCGTCAAATTGGCTCAGTCTTTATATAGAGAAGCACCAGGAATGGATGCGTACCGTCCCGATCAAAAAACACCTATCCCTAACTTTTTCCTAGCTGGAAGTTACACTCAACAAGATTATATTGACAGCATGGAAGGAGCAACGGAATCTGGAAAACGTGCAGCTAAAGTAATTCTAGAGAAATTAGGTAATAGGTAATAGGTAATAGGTAATAGGTAATGGGTAATGGGTAATGGGTAATAGGTAATGGGTAATGACTAATGACTAATGACTAATGACCAATGACCAATGACTAATGACTAATGACCAATGACCAATGACCAATGACCAATGACCAATGACTAATAACTAATAACTAATAACTAAATCCTATGACTGACTGGTTAGAACATAGCGTACAAGTAGAAGTGGAAGTTCCTATAGAACTAGTATGGGGATTGTGGTCTGATTTAGAGCAAATGCCTAAATGGATGAAATGGATTGATTCAGTCAAAATTTCCGAAGATAACCCGGAAATTTCCCTGTGGAAACTGAGTACAGGAGGCTTAGACTTTACGTGGAAATCCCGAATTACTAAAATAATTCCCAATCAAATTATTCAATGGGAATCAGTAGATGGTTTACCAAATCAAGGTGCCATTCGCTTTTATGATCGCCAGAATAATAGTATTGTGAAAATGACAGTTTCCTATGCTATACCTGGCTTGATTGGTAAACTCATGGATAATTTGTTTTTAGGAAAGGTAGTAGAGTCCACAATTCAAGCGGATTTGGAACGGTTTAAGGAATATGCCTTGAATGTAAAAAATAATTAAGTTAGTTCAAAATCAAACGTCATAAGTATAATGAGTGTCTATATCATGTGTAATATCAGTTCAAGTTCAGCAGAGAAATTATAGGTAGTGACTCCCTCTATCAGCAAAAATCATACATTAGTATTAGTTGTAGATGATGACTTAGTTATACAGATGCAACTACGCTATGCTATGGAAAAAGAGGGATATAAAGTGATCGTAGCAAGTAATGGTAAAATTGCTCTCGATATTTGCCTGAATTCACCGCCAGATATTGTGCTGCTGGATGCCATGATGCCAGTAATGGATGGCTTTAGTTGCTGCTCTCAGTTACACGCACTTGATCCTAACATCTCTATTCTAATGATTACAGGAGAGCATAAATAAACGGAGTAATCTGTAGTTTATGTGAACCAAACCACTCAAAACATGAGTAAACGTTATCTA
>JAKOGY010000258.1 GCA_028658405.1 Dolichospermum sp. ST_sed8
GGGCTGAGAAGTGTAGGTTTTTTACATTGAGATTTATCATAGGGGCCAGACTTGGCAGACAAGGAGGGAAAGTGGACAAGGAGGAAGGACAAAGAAGAATTAAAACCTATGAAGATAGGGAACATATCGGGCAGAATTTTCCGGTTCTTTCTCTTCACGCTGCCTTGTCTACTTTCCTTCCTTGTCTTCCCAGTCCTGCATAAAACCCAATTGTAAAAAACCTACACCTGTCAGGGGGTTGGGGGTGGGGTTACAGTAGTTCTCGCACGTCGGCGATTTCGCCTTTTATGGCTGCTGTGGCTACCATTGCGGGACTCATGAGGAGGGTACGACCGGATGATGATCCTTGTCTTCCTTTGAAGTTACGGTTGGAGGAGGAGGCGCTGATTTGTCTTCCTTGGAGTTTATCGGGGTTCATGGCTAAACACATGGAACATCCTGGTTCTCTCCACTCAAAGCCGGCTTCAACAAAGATTTTATCTAGTCCTTCGGCTTCGGCTTCTTTTTTGACTCTTTCTGAACCGGGAACTACAAAGGCTTTCACACCCTCGGCTACTTTGCGTCCTTGGGCAATTTTGGCGGCTTCTCTTAGGTCGCTGATTCGTCCGTTGGTACAGCTACCAATGAAGCAAACGTCAATTTTTGTGCCTTGAATGGGTTGACCGGGATATAAGTCCATGTAGCGATATGCTTCTTCGGCAATAAAGCGGTCTTCTTCTAGGAGTTCTGCGGCTGTGGGGACTTTTTCATCTACGCCAATTCCTTGACCTGGTGTAATTCCCCATGTGACTGTGGGGGAAATATCTTCGGCATTAAATACTACTACATCATCATATTCGGCATCGGCATGACTACTGAGGGATTCCCACCAAGCAAGGGCTTTTTCCCAGTCTGCACCTTTGGGGGCAAAGTCTCTATTTTGCAGATAATCGTAAGTAATTTGATCGGGGTTAACATATCCGCATCTTGCACCACCTTCTATGGCCATGTTACAAACGGTCATTCGTTCTTCCATATTCATCTGGGCAAAGGTTGTGCCGGCAAATTCGTAAGCGTAACCTACGCCACCTTTTACGCCTAATGTCCGGATGATGTGTAAAATTACGTCTTTGGCATAAACTCCGGGTTTTATGTTACCGTTAACTTCGATTTTGCGGACTTTTAATTTTGATAATGACAGGGTTTGGGAGGCTAGTACGTCTCTAACTTGGCTTGTACCTATCCCAAAGGCGATCGCTCCAAATGCACCATGACTTGATGTATGGCTATCACCACAAGCAATGGTCATTCCCGGTTGTGTCAGTCCCAGTTCGGGAGCAATAACGTGAACTATGCCTTGATTCCCTGAGCCAATATTGTAAAAAGTTATATCATTTTCTTGACAACTTTTTTCTAATGCCTGAATCATTTCTTCGGCCATGCTATCCACAAAGGGACGAGCTTGGTTTTCTGTGGGAACGATATGATCAACTGTGGCTATGGTTCTTTCTGGGAATAATACTTTTAAATCCCGCTCCTTGAGCATAGCAAAGGCTTGGGGACTTGTAACTTCATGAATAAGATGTAGTCCAATAAATAGTTGTGTTAATCCTGATGGTAGTGTACCAACGGTGTGTAATTCCCAAACTTTGTCAAATAGTGTACCTTTGCTCATACATCAATCTATGTTAAAGGAGTCGGATTTTTGATTGTATCAGAAATTCGGTGGCAATAGAACTTGAGAAATCTAGTTGGCGATGGTGGTTAACAAAAATAAATATATGACGACCTGTCATATTTGGCATTGATTGTATTTAAAATAAGAACAGAAAAATAAAAATATTCATTCCCAAGGAAAGAAGCATGAAATCTATAGCCGCAACTTTGCGACGCTTGAGCCTAGCTGTATTAACAGTTATTGTAATTTTTGGTAGTTTTGCTGTGTTTACCCCTACTGCATCTGCGGAAACATATACAGTTAAATTAGGTAGTGATAAAGGTCTGTTGGCTTTTGAACCTAAGCAGTTGACTGTTAAGCCTGGTGATACAATTGAATGGAAGAACAACAAAGTCCCCCCCCACAACGTTGTGTTTGATCCCGCTAAAAACCCCAATAAAGACGCTGTTTTAGCAAAATCTTTGTCCCACAAGAAGTTATTAATGAGTCCTGGACAAACTGAAACTACAGTTATTCCTGCTGACGCTACCCCTGGTGAATACACCTTCTATTGCGAACCACACCGTGGCGCTGGTATGGTTGGTAAAATCATTGTTGAAGGCTAATATAGCAATCCTCAATGAATTATGAACACAAAGATCCCCGACTTCTTCAAGAAGTCGGGGATCTGAACCTCCCAATCAACTAGGATTGATACATATAGCTGTGACATACTCCACACACTCCCTTTCAGGTGAGTGTGGGCTTCTTGGCGACTCTTCTATGAAGACATTGACCGAGCTTTAAAGCCCTATGCCCTAGGGACTTTTTAAGATAATTTTTAACTTTTTTGATAGGCTGCTTTTCAGCATTTAATTGAGTTACACCTACTGTTGAAAATTATATCAAATATTTGGAAAAAGTCAAGAAAGTTTTCATTCCGCACTTCGTGCCGCTTCGCTAACACCGACCAACATTGCTAATTTCGCTCACGCTCAATTTTGCTCGTTGGTCAATTCGTCACTTACGCGTATTCATCTCATCACCTCCCTATCGGGTAGGTGAGAGGCTTCTACTGTTTAAGCTAAACCATCCTTGTTAACATAACCAGTGTGGTAAAATTAATCCTTATAGTAGACACACAGACACAAAAATACTTTTATAATTATTATTAAATAAAAACTAGTTAACTTTTTAACCAAGGTTTGTTATTTAACATGAATGTTATTACACAACCAATTTCTGACAAAATCGGTCAGCAAATCATCAACCAAGATAATAAAAATATCCTGGAAATAGACCCAGCAGAAATTATTAGTCTATTTAAAGAATATGGTGTTTTACTTTTTAGAGGCTTTCCGAATGATACTGAAAGATTTAGAGAATTTAGCAATTTATTCAGCACCGATTTTTTAGATTATGCAGGTGGTGCTTTCAGTAGAAGGGTAATTAATAATGATCAGACTATTTTAAGTGTCAATGATTTTCAGACAGAGATTAAGTTACATGGAGAAATGTATTATCAGCAGAACATTCCTCTGATGTTATGGTTCTTCTGTGCTAATCCTGCTTTAACAGATGGTGAAACTACAGTTTGTGATGGTAGGCAATTTTTTACGGAACTGAGTAATTCAACTAAAGAATTATTCAGTCAGAAGCAGCTAAAGTTTAATTTTAGCATGAACAAGGAAGAATGGCAAAAAAAATATAAAATTGAGGACATTAATCAACTAGAAGAAATATGTAAAAACAATTATACATCTTTGAAAATATATGCAGACAAATCAATTCTGATTGCATATATTTGTCCACTAGTTATTCCTAGTAGATGTGGAAAATATCAGGTTTTTATTAATAGCCTTTTACCAACAATGCAGTTAAATCCTGATATCCTCAAGTTTAACGATGATTCAGAAATTCCTGCTGAACTTATGGAGGAATTAAATGAAATTGCTGAGAGAATTACTACTAATATTAACTGGAAAAAAGGAGATATTTTAATGATTGATAATACAAGAATAATGCACGGTAGAAGGGCTTTCACAGATAAAAAAAGAGAGATTTATATTCGCTTATGTTTTCCCAACTTTCAATTTTGAAATCACACCCCCTTCCGTACAAAGAAGGGAAAGTGTGGATATTATTTCATATCGTAACCAAACAAATTCGGATCAACTTCTCCTAATTGTAAATCCGCTAAACCATATTCTTGCCAACGTTTTTCTACCATTGCCTCTATATCAGGATCTGATTTTAATGGTTTACCCCATTCATGTTCTGTTTCTGGGGGAATTTTTGTAGTTGCATCTATGCCCATTCTCCCACCTAAACCTAATTTCTCACTAGCAAAATCTAAAGTATCAAAGGGAGTATTTGGTAAAATAAATACATCTCTTGTCGGATCAACTTTGGAACTTATCGCCCAAACAACTTGACGCGGATCACGAACATTGATATCTTTATCAACTACAATCACAAATTTTGTGTATGTAAATTGTGGTAACGCACTCCAAAACGCTAAAGCTGCCCGTCGTGCTTGGCCAGGATAGGCTTTATCTATGGAAATAATTGCGGCTTTATAACTTAACGCTTCCATTGGCAGGAAGAAATCAACTATTTCTGATACCTGTTGGCGTAAAATGGGGGTATAGATGCGGTTAAGGGCGATCGCCATCATCGCTTCTTCTTTCGGTGGCAAACCGCTAAATGTGGTAAGATAAATTGGGTCTTTGCGGTGTGTCATGCACTGAAACCGCACCAAAGGTGAATCTTCTACACCACCATAATATCCCATGTGGTCGCCAAAGGGTCCATCTGGTAAAACTTCCCCCGGTGTAATTGTCCCTTCTAAAACAAACTCGGAATCTGCGGGAACTTCCAAATCTATAGTTTTACACTTGGCTAATTGTACCCCAGAACCGCCATACAAGCCAGCAAATAACCATTCTGATAAATCTACAGGAATAGGTGTGGCTGCTGCCATAATGATTAAAGGATCTACACCTAGAGCGATCGCTATTTCTAACTTTTTACCATGTTCTGCCGCCTTTCGCAAATGTCTTGCACCTCCCCGCACTGATAGCCAGTGTACGGTCATAGTGTTATGAGATTGCAGTTGTAGACGATACACACTCACGTTAGGTGTTCCCGTCTCGCAATCCTTAGTAATGACCAATCCTAGGGTAATAATCTTTCCAGCATCTCCCGGATAAGGACGTATTAAAGGCAACTTATTTAAATCTAAATCATCCCCTTCTATAATCACCTGTTGACAAGCCGGAAAAAAGTCTCTTCCCGGTTTGGCTTTCACCACATCAAACAGCACTTTACCAAAATCTATGGCTTGGGAAATCTTTTTGGGTGGTTTGGGTTGCTGAAGCATACTCAATTTCTTTCCCAGGGTTTCCAACTCCTCTGGTTTTTCCATATTCATAGCCCAGCATATCCTTTCCACTGTCCCCATTAAGTTGACTGCAACGGGGAAAGATGTACCTTTGACGTTTTCAAATATTAAGCCTGGACCACCTTTTTGCAGCATTCGGTTGGAAATCTCAGCAATTTCCATATCTGGATCAACTAAAGCCGAAATTCGCTTTAATTGTCCTCTTTCTTCTAGAATTTTAATGAATCCCCGTAAATCTCGCGCCATTGTTTTATTTTAATTATGAAGAAGTGTAAAGCTATTTTTATCTTAGTCTTCATTCCGGTAATTTGACTTTTTAGTACATATATACTATGATAAGAAAAAGATGGATTTTCCTCATGCAGAGTCGCAAAGAGGAAGAACGAGTTTTTACTTGATAAAAGTTAGGAGGTTTTATGTCGAAGTTAAATCACCAGATTTCTCTGTTAGAACTTATCCAGATTTTATCGGCACATCGTCACAATATTATTTTGAATTTACATAAGTTAAGAGAAGATTACCACAGAACTGGTATTAAACGAATTAGAGGTGTTAGAGATATCAATGGTGATTTAATTACTCCTTGGTTACAAACTGAAGATATCTATGGTGGTGATTTTGTGCAAATGGGTGTATTTGCTATGAATCGCAATACTGCTACTATTAATATGTTGGTAAAGCGGAAAGTTAAGCTGGTAAAAGCTGAGGATGATACACATATATTTGAGGTTGCGGGTTTACTGGCTCATGATTTGGATAATTTTAATAATTATACCATTGTCAAGGATGGAAGGGTTAATATTTCGGCTTTAAATATCAAAATTAGCAGTAAAAAAGTATTTGATTTATTGCAAGCTAAAGGTGTAATTATTGCTGATAAGTTTGATTTCAATTCTGAGTATACAATTCAGTTAGATAATTTACCATTAGTTCCGGTTAATATCAAGTTTGGTAATATTGATGGGTTATTTACTCACTTAGCAGAAATCAAAGTTGTTATGAGTACTCTATCTGCTTACTTACGCCATCAATCAGATGTATTTGTCAGTAATCAAGTGGAGGAATTAAAACAACATTATTTATCGAAAAACCTGTATCTAAATTTTCCTAAAACTCAGGAATATCCAGATACAATTGATTCTCATATTAGTTATAAAATTGAGTTTGGTAATCAGGATATTCTCAATTTGGGTAAATTATATGCTGCTAACCAATTTTTAGCGCGGAGATATGAGGTTTATGATCAAGAAACTGGAGAGATTTTCCCAAAACCAACTTTGGAAATGGGATTAAATCAAAATATCGCTTTTCGACAAAAAGCCATTTCTGCCAGAATGAAACTGACTAAAGTTGATGATTTAATGAAACCGATTTTTGATGACTTTTTAGGAATAAAGATCAATGGCAAAGTAGGGGAAATTCTTAACAAAGTTGGTGATCATAGTTTAGCGTTGTTATTATATGCTCAACACGCTGGTAAATCTGTGAGTAGAGAAGATCTAATTGCGGACATGATGACAGCTTACCAAAAATTAGCAGCTTATGTTGAACAAGTTTACCAAGAAAATATTTCTCCTATGGTGTTTTACATTGGTGCAACAGGACTTTTACCAAATAAAATATCAGCTAAAGCCATGACTGCTGATGAATTAGCTACTAAATATCCCCATTTGCAGTTTTCTAAACATGAACAGGAAGGGACATTTTTTGAAGTTGGAAATACCATTATTAGCATCTATCCTCAGACTGAATATTACAGTAAAAAAACATTAGCAGTTAGTTGATTTTGTAGGGGTTTAGCTTTTGCTTTACCCCGAATATTTTCGATATGTGATATGATATATGCGAGAATCAGTGATTTATCAAGAAATTCTGGAAGAAGGTGAAGCGAAAGGTATCGCAAAAGGTGAAGCTAAAGGTATCGTCAAAGGTAAAGCTGAAGGTAAAGCTGAAGCAACCAAAAAATTAGCTTTAAATTTGTTGCGAATTGGTATGAGTTTAGAACAAATTTCTGAAGTTACGGAATTATCTCTCGAACAAGTTCAAACTTTACAAAAAGAGATGGAAAATCCTAATTCCCACTAAAGTAACTTCAATTTTTTTGGGTTCAATATTGAGAAAAATAATATCCCTGATTTTTTAGTACAAGTCAGAGATATTTAATATAAGATCCCCGACTTCTGAGATCAATTCATAATTTATTTACAAGTTGACATCCTCCCCACCCTACTCCGTAGAGGGTGGGGATTCCAAAGATCGCTCTTTGGGTTTCCTCTTTCCACCAGGGGATTGCGGGAAGGCTGGGAGCCGCGTCTCTTTAGAGCGCGGGGGAAAGCCTACCCGTGCGGTTTTAAC
>JAKOGY010000259.1 GCA_028658405.1 Dolichospermum sp. ST_sed8
CAAAACCTCTTCTGTTCCCTGTTCCCTTATCATAACGACAATTTTTAACGCTCACTTACTTATTGTAAAAATTACAACTTTTTAATGTATGAAAATAGGTGCGTTACGCTGGGCTAACGCACCCTACGTCTGTATTACTTAACTAATTCCCAAATACAGAACCCACTGTAGACTTAATTGAGTTTCCTGCATCCTTTAAAGCCTGACTAAAGGGTTGTTTATTCTGCAAGAATACCCGCGCACAATTGCGTCCTGGCATACCGGAAATTGAACCACCGGGGTGTGTTCCTGCACCTGTTAAAAAGAGATTTTCAATGGGGGTTTTATAATTGGCTAATTCTGGCAAAGGTCGGAAAAAGATCATTTGATCCATCGTCATATCAATATGATAATAATTACCTTTGTATGATCCTAATCTTTCTCCTAATTCCGCTGGACTTTCTACTCTTCTAGCAATGATTGATTTTTGCAAATTTGGCGAATAAGTTGCTAATTTGTCAACTACTCTATCTGCCACTTTATTTTTCAATTCATCAGTCCAACCTGTGCCTTTTAACCCTGTACCTTCTGCACCAGCAATTTGATAAGGAGCAAAAAATTCAATCCATAAAGTATGTTTCCCCGGTGGTGCTAAACTGGGGTCAAGGGCGCTAGGCATAACAACATACATGGAGGGGTCAGAATCGGGAATTTCACCTAATGTACATTTACTATGAGCTTGTTCTACATGATTCATCGAATCGGCAATTAGAATTGAACCAATGAGATATTCATCCTTATGATCATGATCAGAAAAATTCAGCGGTTCATCTAATGCTAAATCTATTTTCAGGATAGTTTCATTGTTGTTGATAATGCGGCGTTTTAACCTTTCCCATAAATCAGGATCAACTGCATCAATATCACTTTGTTCAGTCATTTGTAAAAACAATCTTTGAGCATCAATATTAGAAATTACTCCATGTTTTGCTAAATATTCTTTACCATTTGCCACCCGCACACCTACAGCTTTAGCATCATCAATGATAATCTTTTCTACGTGCTGGTCTGTGAGAATTACTCCACCTTTTGTAGTCACTAATTTCACCAATGCTTGCACCAATGCACCTGTACCGCCACGAGGTCTAGCCATACCAGGATTATGACGCATAGCCATCATCATCACACCAATTGCTAGATTTTTTTGAGAAGGTGGCGCTCCTAATTCTGATGCTAATCTAGCTAGGGGTGCTTTCAAAAATTCTTCATCAAACCATTCGTTGAGAATATCCTCAGCACTATTAAGCATTGTTCGCACAAAATCAAAGCTTTTAGCGGGAGAACCAACTACAGAAAATAAATCTTTAACTTGTTGAAGATTGTAATTGCCAAAAATATCTATAATTGATTTTGGTGGGGCATTAAACATAGGAATCATGGCGTTAATTGCCCGTTGCCAATAATCTGTAAATTCGGCATATTTTTTAGCATCTCTTTCATTATAACGAGCAATTTCTGCACAGGTTTTTTCTAATGATTTATGAGCTAAAAAATATTTACCGTCGGGGTGAGGACAAAATACAACTGGGTCACATTCTAGATATTCTAAACCGTATTTTGTTAGTTCTAATTCTTCAACTACTGGACCCAAATGGATAAATTCATGGTCAATGGCACACAGGTTAAATTTAAAGCCTGGTGCTTTGTCTGGGATACATTCTTCTGTTGTTGCTGCACCACCAGGAACAGGACGTTTTTCTAGTAACAGAACACTATAACCTGCTTTAAGTAAATAAGCCGCACAAACTAAGCCGTTGTGTCCAGCACCGATGATGATAACGTCGTATTCTTGCATATTTCTTATTACATACAAACCTGGCTTTTTTATATTATTAATATTTGGCGGAAATTGCAAGTAAATTATGTGTGAAATTTGGGGGAAATTATTTATAAAATATACTGGAATTTGATTATGAAAATATAGGTGGGGTGGAAAATGCTCAGGTGGGCAATGCCCACCCTACAGAATTAAACTGTTGCTGTTTCTAAATTTGCAGATATTGGTTGACGAATATTCTCAATCACTAGATTAATAGGAGCATTGGGACCTGTAACTAAACCCCGTCTTTGTGGTTTAATTTCCTGAGTATTAATTAATTGCATTGACCATGTTTTCATGACTTTAGCTAATATTAATTTCATTTCCATTTGGGCAAATGCTAAACCTATACAACGTCTTGCACCACCACCAAATGGGAGAAATTCATAAGGTGAAAATTGTTTTTCTAAAAAGCGTTCTGGGTTAAATTTTTCGGGTTGAGGATAAATATCTTCCCGTTGATGAGTTAAATAAATTGAACCTATGATAATTGTCCCTGGTTCAAGTTGCTGACCACAAACAGAAATAGGTGTTTTGACTTTGCGGGGAAAAGTCAACATTCCTACAGGATAAATTCTTAATGTTTCATTACAAACAGCAGTTAAATATGGTAATTTAAAGATGGTATTAGAATCAGGATTTTCTCCCAAACTATCCAATTCTGCTAATAGTTTTTCTCGCACTTCTGGGAGTTTATGAATCCAGTAAAAAGCCCAAGAAATAGCTGTAGCTGTAGTTTCATGACCTGCAACTAATAAAGTCATTAATTCATCTCTTAATTCCTCATCAGTCATAGGTTGACCTTCTTCATCTCTAGCAGCCATAAGTAGAGTGAGGATATCTGTTCGAGAAGGATCAAAATTTTCTCTTCTTTCTTGAATTTCCTGGTAAATAATTTGGTCAGCTTCCTCCAGTTTCTTCATTTGCTGTTTCCAAATTTCCGAAATCCCAAATATCTCTTTTAATTTAGGAAAATACAGAAAAGTAACGCTCAATCTGCTACTACTTTGTTCGATAATTTCACAAAGTAACTTTTTAAGTTTTTCAGGGCGTTCTCCTTCATAAATGCCAAAAACAGCTTCCATCATGATCCCAAGTGTAATATTTTGGGCAATATTTCTAATATTAAAAGGTTGATTTTTTGGTTGTTTATTGATAGTTTTTATGGTGATATTTTCAATTATTTCTGCATAAGTTCGCATTCTTTCCCCATGAAAAGGGGGCATTATTAATTGACGTTGCCGTTGATGTGATTTACCACTAAGAGTAATGACAGAATTTTTGCCCAGTAAATATTCAAAAATACTATTTAAATCTCCTGGTGCTTCCAAGTCTTTATGATCATTACTTAATATTTGCTGCATAGCTTCAGGAGAATGTACAAATAGAAGTGGTGGTAAACTACTTTGTAATTTCAAAGTAAACAAATCACCATAGGTTTTGGCACATTCTACCATATAAGGCATAGGTCTGAAAATCCAGTTTAACACTTGAATAGTAGCTGGTACTTTTGGTCCTGGTAGTAGTTGCATAATTTTCTCCTGTTATAACTAACTCAACTTCAACTATAAACCCTCTTAGGGTAATTGGAACTTGACACGAAACAAAAACCTAAAAAATCATCAACTTATTCTCAATTTTCAGATTTTGATAACCTGGTTAATCAAAATATTGAAATACCATTTTAATAGGTGGTTAATTCATTAGTATCACTGATAAAAATCATTAGTAATGTCTCCGAGTTGCTAATGATAACTATGTTAACGCTTATTTTATTAGCTCTTCCTTCTTCCTTCTTCCTTCTTCCTTCGTGTACTTCGCTCCTTCGTGGTTCATTTAATCCATATTCTGCAAACAAAGACAGGATAACCCAAAAATTAGTAATTATGGGGGTAACTATTTAACCTACTTATGGTGATATTGGGAAAAAGCAATTAACTATTAGATCCTCAAAGATGTAAAATTTTGGTTACGTTAAACGAGAATCTCGAGTTTTTTCCGATTTTATTAAGGTACTCAGCATGACAGCAATTACGACAAAGACAACTTCCGCAGTTCCAAATTTTTGTGAAGGGATTCAATATTTTGGGGAACCATTGCCAGATTTTGAAAAATATGGGGCAACGCCGATTATAGAATCTGGTAAAATAGCGATCGCAAATCCTACTGATATAAATGCAGTATATCAAACATTACTGGCTGCCGATGCCCTGCGTTACTTAACCCTACAAGTCGCCGCTAGTAAGGCTTCTGGACATCCCGGCGGTTTTGCCAGCCAAGCAGAAGCTTATGCAGCTTTGGTCATGCTGGGACATAAAAACATTATCACCGAAGTTGGACACCACGCCCCTGGTTTCTATAGTGCCATGTTCTTAGACCGCTCCTTAGAAGACATGGGCATTTCTACAGTACAACAATTGCGCGATCGCTTTCGAGAAAAGCATGGATTATTAGGACACCTTTCCGGCTTCATTCCCGGTATTCTTGCCCCTGCTGGACCCCTGGGACAAGGGCAACATTTCGCCATGTCTGCTGCACTCCTACACCGTGATAAACTCTTCCCCTTCACCCTGGGAGACGGGGGACTGGGTGAACCCTATATCATGAGTGCAATGGCGCATTTTAACACCGCTTACCCCACTGTTACCAACTTCTTACCCATATTAGTGTGGAACGGTTACAGCCAAGAACACCACAGCATGGTATCTCTGAAAACCAACGAAGAGATGATTGCATTCTGGAAAGGTAACGGTTTTGCGGAAGTCGTGTTAGTAAATGCCAAAGATTTTGACGACCAAAATCAAACTGGTGATTATGTTGATAGTACCGCATTTTCTTTTGAGAAGCGCCTAGAATTTACCAAAGCCGTATTAGTAGGAATGGATAAAGCTGCGCGTTCTGCACTGAGCGGAAAATTAACAGTATTTATTATCAAACAACTGAAAGGGGCTGGGGTTCATGCTTTAGGTGCAAAATCCCACAACCTCTATCCTAAAGATACATTAGACGCGCCCCATATCGTTGCAGCTTTACAAAAACGGGCATTATCAGCAGCAGCATGGCAAATTGTGCGGACAAATGCCGAACGTGCGGGGGGAGGTCCAGCAGCTAAAACTGTAGTGACAGAATTTGAATTACCTTTAGCAGATTTAGGGGAATTACCATTAGAAGAATATAAAGTCGGTCCGATTCCTCAAGTTTCCACAACCGCAATGGGTAGGTTAGTGGGAATAGTCGGAAATAAAGATAAAAATTTCCTAGTTACTAACGCTGACGGCAACGAAGCATCAGGAATTGCTAACATTAACCAAGCTTTAAAAATCAATCATCCTACTACCGATGATTTATATAATCAAGCCCCAGGAGGTCAAGTTTACGAACCTTTGAGCGAAGATGCTTGTGCAGGTTTAGCCGCTGGTTTATCTTTAATGGGTGCGAGAACTTTGTGGTGTTCCTACGAATCTTTTGCTATCAATGGTTTACCAATTTGGCAAACTGTCACCCAAGCAATGGCAGAATTACGCCGCAAAACACCCTCAACAATTACATTATTTACAGCCGGGGCTTTAGAACAAGGTCGCAACGGTTGGACACACCAAAGACCAGAAATTGAAGCTTATTTTGCTTCTTTGATGAGAACCGGAAATGTCTTCCCATTATTTCCCCCTGATGCTAACAGTATTCAAGTCTGTTATGACTGGGCTTTGCAAACAAAAAATAAGGGCATTGTCATTACTGCTAGTAAGTCTCCTTTGCCCATTAGAACCACTTTAAAACAAACGGAAGAAGGGTTAGAAAAGGGCGCGATTTTATTACATGAAATAGCAGGAGGGAAGACTGTTGTATTGGCTGTAATTGGTGATATGACTTTAATTCCTGCTTTTGAAGCGGCAGCATTTTTAGAAACTGAAGGTATTGGGGTGAAGATTGTTTCTATTATCAATCCCCGGCGTTTATATCGTCCTCATGATACTGCTTGGGATACTTGTTCTGAAGCTGATGGCGGTTTTTTAAGTGATGCGGATTTTGAGGATTTGTTTGGTGGAGATGCCTTAATTGGTGTGACAGGTGGCGCTGCGGCGATGTTAGAACCGATCATGTTACGCAGTAATTCTAAGCGTGATTCTTTTGCCTGGAAGCGTGGGGAAACTACCGCTAGTGCGGGTGAGTTGATGGCTTTTAATGGGTTGACTGCGGAAGCGTTGACTAAGCGGGCTATTGAGTTGGTGCATTAATATCATATTTCCATGTAGCGATTGCTTGACATTCAAGACAGTCGCTACAAGATTAGAAAGCCCTGACTTGTTTTTGTATAATGACGTTTAATCCATAAAAAAGCACTTATAAACTAATCGTAAGTGCTTTTTAAGTTTGGTTGTAGTTAAGACTTTCGTTAAAGTTTATAAAGTTTGTTGTGCAACCATAAATTGTATTTTATCATTAGTAATCATTAACCCCTTTACATTCCTTAAATTTGAATTTCTTAGGAAGGATCTCATTGCGATACATAGTGTATATATCTGGTCGAAAGTTACCATTTTCTTTTATTCTCTTCTTTAGTTCATTGGCTTCAGGATCTGATCCAACAGATTCAATTACCAAGTAAAATGGGTCTCCTTCTCCGATATTTGATTCACAAATTTTCATATTTGGAAACTGCCCAATTTGGTCTTTAACTAATTTCGCAAGTTTATCAGGAGTTGGAGTTGCACCTCCAATAACAAATCCAAAAGGGATATTAGGGATATTAGTGGTATTAATCTCAGGTTTAGATGGACTAGTGACAGGGTTAGATGAACTAATGACAGGTGTAGTGCCAGTACCAGTGGTATTAATCTCAGATTTAGATGGACTATTGACAGGGTTAGATGGACTAGTGACAGGGTTAGTGTCAGTACCAGTAACGCCGATAATACCTACTCTATGTAAAATTGCAATAAGTCCTGTTATTGCTACAATTAAAGTTCCTGAAGCAGTCAAAATACCAGGAAGTGTTGTCCAAAACCCACCTTCTTTTTGATTGCTGGAATTATTCTTCTCGCTCATAAGCTATTTTTATTCCTTTTTACAGATGTATAAATATCAAGTTTAGTTTATACGAAAAGTAAATAAAAAGGAAGTATTAGTTGTGAAGTGCTACCGCAGAACTACCAGCGCAACCCAACGACAGAAAATCCGCATTGCATGAACCGTTTACGCTTACCCAAAAACCCTGTATCTGTTCACATTATCTCACTTAACCATTACTAGGGATTACTGGGGCGATAGCGAAGCGCTGCTGCAAGCAGTTCGCACCTGAAAACCCTACCCTGTATATGTTTACATTATCTCACTCAAGTATTACTAGGGATTAGTGGAGCGATAGCGAAGCACTGCTGCAAGCAGTTCGCACCTGAAAACCTTACCCTGTATCTGTTTACGTTATCTCACTCAAGCGTTACTAGGGATTAGTAGAGCGATCGCCCCAGTAATGCTTGAGTG
>JAKOGY010000025.1 GCA_028658405.1 Dolichospermum sp. ST_sed8
AGCTTAAATAACATGGTTGAAGCAAACTTTACTTAGAAATAAGGACTGGTCAAACCGACCACAAATGTCAATAGTAGGAAATGTTTTCCTACTATTGAATCCAAAATACTACATTATTTTGGGATTAGATAGAATGGCTTCTAGGGGATGTGAGAAGCTTCTCGGTGGTGTGATAGGAGTGAAGTGCAATGTTAAGTCGCAAGCAAACCCCGATTTTTGCTGATAATCAGGAACGTGATACTTATGCTTGGTTTTCTCAGCGGGCTTGGGTAGAAATTGATTTAGGGGCTTTGTCTGGTAATGTCAAGCAGTTAGTAAAGTTTTTATCGCCACGTACCCAATTAATGGCAGTTGTCAAAGCAGATGCCTATGGACATGGATCTGTAGTAGTCGCTAAAATAGCCTTAGAAGCAGGTGCTGTTTGGTTAGGTGTAGCGACTGTTCCCGAAGGTATTGAATTACGCGAAGATGGCATTAAAGCCCCAATTCTAATTTTAGGGGCAACTAACACACCAGAACAAATTCAGGCGATCGCTCATTGGCAACTTCAGCCAACATTGTGTAGTCCTAAGCAAGCTTTAGAATTTTCTAACACATTAGAAACTATTAATTATAATTCTTCTTTACCTGTACACATTAAGTTAGATACAGGAATGTCTAGATTAGGTACTAATTGGCAACAAGCAGCAGAGTTTGTTCAATTGGTACAAGGATTACCCCATTTAGAGATTGCTAGTATTTATTCTCATCTGGCAACGGCGGATAGTCCTGATGCTACAGTGATGGCAGAACAGCATAGACGATTTGAGGAAGCGATATCTACGATAGGCTACGCTAACGCACAGATTAAAGCTAAAGGTATCAAAATTCCTAGTTTACATTTAGCGAACTCAGCCGCTACCCTTACAGATTCAAGATTACACTATGACATGGTGCGGGTGGGATTAGCTATGTATGGGCTTTATCCTGCTACTCATTTACACAATCAAATCAAACTAGAACCTGTTTTACAACTTAAAGCCAGAGTTACCCAAGTTAAAACTATAGCCGCGGGGACTGGAGTTAGCTACGGGCATCATTTTATTGCCCCTAGAGAAATGCGTTTGGCTGTCGTTGGGATTGGTTATGCAGATGGAGTTCCTCGTCATCTTTCTAACCAAATGGAAGTGTTAATCCGTGGACAGCGTGTGCCACAAATTGGCGCAATTACAATGGATCAAATCATGTTAGATGTGAGTTCTATACCCGATTTGCAAGAAGGGGAAATAGTCACTTTGCTAGGAAAACAGGGCAAAGAACAAATATCCGCTGATGATTGGGCAAATCGCCTCAATACCATTTCTTGGGAAATTCTCTGCGGCTTCAAGCATCGTCTACCTCGTGTAGCTGTGATGTAGAGGATTGGGGACATGGGGAAAAATAATACCCCATACCTTAATTTTCAATTTTGACTTATTTACCTATTGCCATAAATAATTTATTATGCTAAAGTAAGGTATTGATGCGGATATGGCGAAATTGGCAGACGCGCTAGATTTAGGTTCTAGTTCCGAAAGGAGTGAAGGTTCAAGTCCTTTTATCCGCACTTTTAAATTATTAAGGCTATGAAAACACTATTTTAGCCAAATCGAAATATCCATTAATTTATGGTCTGAGTTAAAGCGCGTTTACTCAGTTTGCTTTAAAGCATAACTTAACACATAAGTTGAGTTTCTCTTCGTTCAACCCAACCTACGAAACTACGAGAGACTTCCAATTAAAAAAATATCCTCAAATTTCTTATGGTGCGGGCCGAAAAGTTCCCTAATAATACAAGGAGGGACCAGATGCCCATCCCACAAGATTGGATAATTTATTTTTTGGAATTCTCCGAAACAATGGCAAAGGTATTGACCAGAATAAAAGCAATATATCTCAAGTAAGGTAGTATGGGAGACAGTTAGGGAAACTCGTAGTTATCCCAGAAAACGAAAATAAAATGATTGTAATTATACTCACTTATGAAAAAGTTGCAAATAGACTTAAACCATCAAACTATGTATAACAGTCGAGAAGATGGTTATCTTAAATTTCAACTTAATCAACAAACTGGTGCTGTTTTATTCATTGCTCATACTCAAGAAGCAATTGTTGTACCTGTAACATCAGTTACAGCTATTCCTAATATGCCTGCTTGCATATTAGGATTGATGAATTGGCGCAGTCATATAATTTGGGTAGTTGATTTACCGAAGATGTTTAATTTAGAATTTCTTGACAATCGGCTGCGTCAGTATAATATCATTGTTATTCAAATAGAATCAATGATCTTGGGTTTGGTTGTCCAAGAAATTAAAGGTACAACCAAGTTTATCGCTGATGATCTTCGTTCTCCTGTAGGACAAGTAGCATCTAGTTTAGTCCCTTACTTATGTGGTTGTGTAGTGGAGCAAGAAGAAATATTATTGGTATTAGATGCAGTACATATTTTACGTTCGGATATTCTTGGTATTAATTAATAATTAATACTCGAAGAACGGAGTAATTTTTTGATTTTATAGATGTGGTATGAGGAAGATATGTTGAATAAAACTGATATCAAACAAAGTGGTAATTCTCAAAATAAAGCATCTTTAATTTCTCCAACGCAAGTTGTTGATATTAGAAAAGAAAATTCTATTTATAATAGAGCTTGGCATCATGGATTAGAATATTTACGACAATTTGAATTGAGTACAAAATCTATAATTTTATCTATAGCTATTGGTATTTTACCAGTTTTGGGAATTGGGGCAATTAGTTATATTTTTGGTAGTAGGTTAATTACCAAGCAAATTATTACATCTCAAGAAACTAAAGCAATTAACTTAAATGATACAGTTAATAGTTTTCTTGAACAACGCTATGGAGATATTAAAGTATTATCTAGAATATCCTTTTTCAGTCCTTCTATTGCGGGGAAAAAAACAGGATCAGAAAAATCCAGCAACACACTCAAATTTGATTTTGACACAATTAATATAAAAACACAAGCCTCCTTAGATAGCTTAATGGGAAATGGTAAAATTTATGATAGTGTAGCTGTATTTGATCTCAATGGACAAGTGATTATTCAATCAGAAGGAGAATATTTAAATCCAGAAAAACAACTTATCTATTTTCAAGAGGTAATTAAACAGAATACTGCTATTATTAGTCAACCAGAAATAGTTGAAAATATAGGCGCAGTAATTTATATAGCTGCACCAATTAAGGATAAAGTTCAGGGTAATACTATTGGTATAGTCAGAACTCGTATGCCTATAAAGGCTTTAGAAAAAGTAATACAAGATTCTTTAGATGATACTAATCAATATTATTTTTTAGATAGAAAAGGCAGAATTATAATTAGCTCCTATCAAAATTTATTGGGTGAACAGTTGATAGGTATATATCCCAGTTTAGCTAATGTTTTGGGTACTAAAGATATTGATACATTTACAGCCGTTGCCAAAAATAATCAACAGCGGCAACTAATTAGTTATGTACCATTCCGAAAATTATCAGGTTTACCGGATGTGAATTGGCAATTAATTGTGGCTAAAAACGCAGCAATTGCCTTTAAGCCACAAAGAGAATTTTTAATATTAACTGCTAGTACAACACCACTAATTGCATTATTGATGACGTTGCTTGTAGCTTGGTTAAGCCAGAGGATCAATGCTAAACTTGTTAATACATCTATAGCAGAAGTAAAGGATGGTGAAGAGCAAGTACATTTGAGTTTAGGTAAAAAACAAGAGGAAGAAGAAAGAGAAATTGAATGGATACAATTACTGTTAGAGATTACTAAAAAAATTCGTCTAAATCTTCAGTCTGAAGTTATTTATCAAACGGCAATTTCTGAAGTTAGTCAAGTTTTAAACACAGACCGAGTAATCATTTATAAACTGCATCGGAAGACGCAAGCTGTAAAAGTAATTGCTGAATTGGTAATTGATGATTGCCAAAAAATGCTCGGTGTATACAATAATGATTCTCATTGGCGAGAACTTAGTCGAAATAGCCAGTTTGAGGCGATATCAAATATTGAACAAGAGTCAAGTTTAACGAGTAGTTATATCGAGTGGTTAAAGAAATTTTCTGTGCAAAGCAGTTTAACAGCACCAATTTTAAGTCATGGAGAAATCTCCGGTTTCTTGATTGTTCATCATTGTCATAGTCCCCATATTTGGCAATCTGGAGAAATTAACTTTTTAACCCAAATTGCCACACAAATTGGCTATGCGTTAGAACAATCGCATCTACTGGCAGAGATTAAAAAATTAAAAGTACATGGTCAAATAAACACTAACCAAGACAGTTTAGAACTCCAGAATTTTCAGTATAGTATTCAGCCGATTGTGAACCAAATTCAACAAGCTGTTAGTGAAGTAAATGTTTATTTAGAAAAATTTACAGCAGAAGCAGTTATAGAACCTGAAAAAATGAACCGGAGCTTAGAAACCATTGATAATATGACTATTGCTATTCAATCTATCGCCGATATGGCACAGCAAGCTGTCACTATTTTTAATGCTTCTAACCATACAGCTACTAAAACTGAACAAGCGATGGATTTAACATTGCAAAATATTTTCTTTGTCCAAGAAACAGTTGATGAAATAGCTAAAAAAGTGAGGCATTTAGGGGAATCTTCTCAACAAATTTCCCGTGTAGTTTCTATAATCAATCAAATTGCTATGCAAACTAATTTGTTAGCAATTAATGCAGGAATTGAAGCTGCAAGAGCCGGAGAAGAGGGTCAAGGTTTTGCCATAGTAGCGGAAGAAGTAGGAGAATTAGCCGCCAGAAGTACAGCCGCAACTCAGGAAATTGAGGAAATAATTGAGAAAATTCAAAGAGAAACCGGTGAAGTATTAAAAACAATGACAATGGGAACTAATCAAGTCACCCAAAGCAGCGATATGATCACCAATGCCAAACATGGTTTACAACAAATTGTTGATATATCACAGCAAATAGATACTTTAGTGCAGTCAATTTTAAGTTCTACTACATCTCAAGTGGAAACATCACAAATTGTGAGTCAAAGTATTAAGGACATTACTGTAATATCAGCACGTAATAGTGATAATTCTCGTCAAGTTTCCCAATCTTTACAAAAAGCAGTGGACATTTCTCAGGAGTTAAAAGAGACTATGGAAACTTTCCCAGCTAATTGATATTCTCATTTGTTCTGAATTAATAATTAATGACTAAGGACTAATGACTAATGACGAAAGATAAAGAATTGGAAATCCAGATGCAATTTCTGGAAGAAGCAACTGATTATCTCAACACTTTAGAGGGAATATTACTAGAAATTGACACCAGCAAACGCATTGAATTAGAATATATTAATGCTGCAATGCGAGCCGCTCATTCTATTAAGGGTGGAGCAGCTATGATGGGATTTCGGGTATTAAGTGATTTAGCTCATAGATTGGAAGATGCTTTTAAAGTTTTAAAGACTCAAAAAGATTCTTTAGAACTTGATACTCATTTACAAAGTTTATTACTATCTAGTGTTGATTGGCTCCGACAAATTGTTGCCTTACTTGCTAAAAGTAATAATCTAGATAATACTTGGTTAAGAGAATCTTGTTACCCAATTTTTGAGGAACTTTATGAGCGTTTAGGTGAACCGACTCCAGAGGATATTACAACTTTGCTATCATCAGAAGATGATCAAGAAATTATCCCTTTATTATTTGAAACTGAAGTTGAAGAGTGTTTACAACATCTAGAAGATCGATTAAAGAATAGTAATAAATCGGGATTAAGCGGAGAATTAGTAATAATGGCAACTGAGTTAAGTGGGTTAGGAGAAATGCTGAAATTAACAGCATTTACTCAACTATGTAAATCAGTTATTTATTGCTTAGAAACTTCTCCTGATAGTTCTGTGGAAATCGCCAATTTAGCATTAAAAGCATGGCGACAATCTCAAACTTTAGTATTAAGTAATCAACGAAATAATTTACCAACAACAATTGATTTCGGTGAAGTTATTTATGATAATTCTCCTAATCTATCAAATAAGCAAAATTATTTATTGAATAAATCAGTTATTTCTGATTTTAAATTATTAGAAAATGTTGAATTATCTCCCGAAAGTGCTGATAGAGTATTAGCTTCAGAAAATCTCCCAATAGATTATAAATATACTGAACGTAAAAGTGATATTAATTCACTTCCTCTTCCTAAAGAAAGAGAAAACCAGGAAAATACAGTTAGAGTTCCTAGTAAACATTTAGAGAAAATTAATGATTTATTTGGAGAAGTTATTATTCAACGAAATGGGTTGAATGTGCAAATGGAAAGATTACGTAAATTGGTACGCAATCTCAGTCAAAGAGTTGAAATTCTTGATCAAGAAAATCAAGAACTGCGGACAGCTTACGCAAAAATGATAACTCATAATCCTTTGCCAGAAGAATCAGCAAATCATGGTAATCAAGAGACAGAAAATAATTTTCTAGAACAAGATAGCTATCAAAAATTAAACTTGTTATCTCAGAATGTGATGGAAACTATTGTCCAAGTGGCAGAAGTTACCAGTGATATTCAATTAAGTGTAGATGATACAGACCAAATAGCCCGAAAACTGCATAAAACTTCTAAACAATTACAAAGACAATTAACCCAGGTGAGGATGCGTCCTTTTGCTGATTTAGTGGAACGTTTTCCTAGAGCTATTAGGGATTTGAATGTAGAGTATGGAAAAAATGTGCAGTTAAAAATTGAAGGTGGTAATACTTTAATTGAAAGAGGCATTTTGGAAGCTTTAAATGAGCCTTTAATGCACTTGTTACGCAATGCTTTTGATCATGGAATTGAAGATCCTACCACCCGTCAAACTCAAGGAAAACCCGCACAAGGGTTAATTGAAATGAAGGCAGTTTACCATAGTAATCGGACGATTATTACTGTCCGTGATGATGGTCAAGGTATTTCTTTAGAAAAAATTCGTCATCGAGCTTTAAAAATGGGTTTGGATGATTCTTTATTAGCGAGCGCTAGTGATGAGGAACTACTATCATTAATTTTTGAACCAGGGTTTAGTACCTCGGAACAGGTAACAGCTTTATCTGGTCGAGGGGTGGGAATGGATGTAGTGCGGAATAATCTCAAATTAGCGCGAGGAGATGTGAATGTTGATACCCAAGCAGGAGTAGGAACGAAGTTTACTTTATCAGTACCATTTACGTTATCAGTAGCGCGGGTTTTATTAGTAGAAAGCGATCGCTTGGTGTTAGCATTTTTTACAGACGTAATCGAGGAAATTTTCTTACTGGAAAATGAGCAAATCTTCTTACAAGACGGCAAAGAATTTATTAATTGGCAAAACACTCAATTACCATTACTACGTCTTAATAGTTACTTTGAGTTTAATTGCTCTCGCTACAATAACATAGAATTAGAAACTCTGCCGATAATTAATGCTATAAGTATATTGATAGTCAAACATGATCATCAACAAGTCGCAGTTCAGGTAGAACGCTGTTGGGGTGAGCAAGAAGTGGCTATTCGTCAAGTAGAAGGTAATATTCCCCTACCTAGCGGTTTTAATAATTGTACAATTCTTGGTGATGGTCGAGTAGTTCCCTTGATGAATACAAACGATTTGGTATTATGGGTTACAACTGGTGAACGTCCTCACATTAGTAATAAGTTACCAACAACAAGATTACAAACTGCATTCCTAAAACCGCCAAAAGTACCCACTGTAATCCAAACTAGTCGCCAAAAAGGGATAATTTTAATTGTTGATGATTCAATTAATGTCCGGCGTTATTTAGCCCTAACTCTGGAAAAAGGTGGGTATCAAGTAGAACAGGCTAAAGATGGTCAAGAGGCTTTAGAAAAGCTGGAAAGTGGTTTACAAGTCCAAGCGGTAATCTGTGATATTGAAATGCCTCGTATTGATGGTTATAGCTTTTTAGAGCGAATTAACAATAATACAGAGTTAAGAAATATTCCTGTGGCCATGTTAACTTCCCGTAGTAGTAGCAAACATCGTCAGTTAGCTATGCAATTAGGGGCAAAAGCTTATTTTTCAAAGCCGTACAATGAGCAAGAATTATTACGAACATTAGAAGAAATAATTTTCCAGATTGCAGAAACAACAACATCAAATTAAAAATATATAGAATTAGACATCTCCAAGAATAAATGTAGAGTAGAGACGTTCCATGGAACGTCTCTACAAGGGTTTCAGGTCACGCATATTTAATTTCTACCAGATGTCTAATATAATGAAGCAGTTTTAAACTTGAACATTCTAGTTTTTCTTACACCAATGATTCAGTTCACACGGGGCTTATGGAACTTTGTCCAAACCGTACTGGGTATTATATTTCGCCATCCCATTACTGGTACAAGTATTATCCCCATTTTACCAGACGGTCAAATTGTCCTCGTTAAAAGAAAAGATGATGGCCGTTGGTCATTGCCTGGTGGTATGGTGGATTGGGGAGAAGATGTTCCTAGTGCAGTCCGTCGAGAGTTGATGGAGGAAACAGGGCTAGAAGTAGTCACAATTCGCCGTTTAGTGGGGGTTTACTCTTCACCAAACCGTGATCCTCGCATTCATTCTATCTGTATTACTGTTGAAGTAGAAGTTCAAGGAAAAATGACGATAAAAGATCCATTAGAAGTCATAGAAATTGCAGCTTTTCCTCCTAGTTCTCTACCAAAACCAGATATGTCTCATGATCATTTTCGTCAGTTACAAGACTACTTAAATGGCTTAACAACACTTGCATAAAAATTAAACAATCAATCCAAAGTCTATAATTGTTAATTGCAAAACATGAATCTTTTATTTCATAACTCCCGAATAAAACTAAATCAAGGGGTACTGTTTTGGCGTGAAGTTGGGACAGGAATACCCGTAGTTTTTCTACATGGTGCATGGAATGATGGTAGTGAATGGGTATCAACAATGGAATTATTAGCTGAAAATCTCCATTGCTTCTCACCAGATTTATTAGGTTTTGGTGAATCAGCAAATCCTAATATTCACCATTCTATAGATTTGCAAGTTGAATGTTTAGCTGATTTTTTAGCAGCTTTGAAATTAGAAAAAGTCTATTTAGTTGGTAATTCTCTCGGTGGTTGGATTGCGGCTAGTTATGCTTTAAAGTATCCAGAGCAAGTATCTGGTTTGATACTATTAGCACCGGAGGGTGTAGCAGCGGCAGGAGAAAAACAGTATTGGCAAAAAAGACGACGTTTATTTCATTGTTCACCATTAATAATTAAGTTTTTACGTTTAATCAATCCCTTAACTAAATTAATTGGTTTGAAAAAAACAATAGCTACGGATTTAGAATTAAGAAAAACATTGTTACAATCTTCCACCGCTTGTCAATTACTTTTTAACCGCAAGCAAGCAGAAATAGCAGCAGAATTATTAGAAAAACACTTACCAGAAATTAAAGTTCCCTGTTTAATTTTACAAGGTGGTCAAGATACACAAATTGCAATATCAAGAAGTAATACTTATGCTCAACTAATCCCTAATATTCAGTTAAATAATATTGCTCATGGAGAAGACAATTTACCAGAAACTTGTGCTGGGGTTGTCGCTGAAGCTATTCGGGATTTTATCAGGAATTAATCAATCATAAATAGGGCTTGCTGAAAGAGAGCAAAACTGTTGATAGATAAAGGTTGACAGACTTCCTTATTCCTTCGTGTCCTTCGTGCCTTCGTGGTTCATTAACTCTTGACTCCTAGACTTTTATAGCTTACGCTACGCAAACAGCAAACCCTAAATAGACTCTAAGTACCGACGTAACTTACTACTAAACCCATCAATAACGGTAACTACTACTAATAGCACTAACATCATAGTTGTGGCTTTAGTATATTCAAAACCATCTATATAGCTTTTTAATTGAAAACCTATTCCTCCAGCACCAACTACCCCTAAAACTGAAGCAGCACGAATGTTATACTCAAACATCCACAGGGTATAACCTAATCCTAGAGGTAATATTTGTGGTAATATCCCATACTGGGCAATTTGGATTTTTGATGCTCCAATTACCTGTAAAGATTCTAAAGAACGATGATCTACAGATTCTATTGCTTGTTGATAAAATTTAGCAAGATAGCCAACAGTATATATTGATAATGCTAATGTACCCGCAGGTGCGCCTAAACCTGTAGCAGCTACAAATATTAAACCTAAGATAATTGAAGGGACTGAACGAACTGCATTTTGCAATAGATTTGCCATCCATCTTAACCATAAAGGGGCAACATTGCTAGAACTAGCTATGGCAATTGGTAATGATAAAACTGCACCTATGGATGTTCCCCAAATAGACATCTGCACGGTTTCAATTAATCCTTGAATAGCAATATCTAAAACTTGTAAATTGGGAGGAAACAACCGAGAAATAAAATCTGTGATGAAAGGCCAACTATCTTTTAATAATTTAAAATCAACTTTTAATCCTTGTAATGCCCAAATATAAACCCATATCATTAATAGGCAGATAAGTAAAGGTACAAACCAAGGATAACGATGGAAAATTTGGAATTTAGAAAAGCTTTTCATGGTTTTTAATGAATAAATATAAATATCAAGTTCTTACTTGATAGCTGATGAAAATCGCGCTTGTAAGTTTTCACATTTACCATCATAAATTACTTTGCCACTATCTAAAATAATCGCTCTTTGAGCGTATTCTGTAGCTAGTGCTAAGTCATGTAAAACGGTAATAATTGTTAATCCTTGTTGATGCAGTTGGGCTAAAGTTGCCATTACTTGTTGTGAGGCTACAACATCTAAACCTGTGGTGGGTTCATCGGCTAAAAGTATTTGTGGAGATTGCATTAATGCTCTAGCGATCGCTACTTTCTGTTGTTGTCCACCACTCAATTGACTAGTTTTTTGATATGCTTGTTCTTTTAAACCTAATTGTGTTAATAATTCTAAGGCTAATATGCGATCGCGTTGTGGAAATCCGAATAAAGTTTGTCCCGTCTTTCTAGCTCCCAATCTGCCACACAAGACATTATCAATTGCTGATAATTGACGAATTAATCCCCCTCCCTGAAATAACATTCCCACATCTCGACGGATTTGCGGTAAGTTTTGATCACTTACAGAAACACCATTAATTTTAATTTCTCCCTTAATTAAGGGAACTAAACCAACAAGCGATTTCAATAATGTGGATTTACCCGCACCATTTAATCCTAACAACACTACAAATTCACCTTGATTAATTTGGCAATTAATATCATTTAATATGGGACGCTGTAAGGCTGAAATATAACCTGTTTCCAAATGACAACATTCAATAAAATTCACGTTACTTTGAGATAAATGGTAATTGGTAATAACTTCAGGGTAAATAGTCATAGTCATAGCACTAAAATTTAATATTCGGTAGTAGGGTGGGCATTGCCCACCATTCAATCCCATATTATTCCATTCCCACATTTTTCAAAGCTTCTCGTACTGGTTGAAGATGACGATCATGATCAACTCTTACCAATTCTGTAGAATTATATAAACTAGTTAGCAATTGATTATTGTCTGATTTATTTAACTTTAATAAAGCATTAATCAGCTTTTCTCTAATGACAACTGGGACATCATCATCAATCGCAATCCCATGAGCAGGAACACCAGAAATTTTATGTAATATCCTCACCTTATCTCTATTCTCAACCTCAAGATAGGGAGGAAAAAGAGCATATTCTGATACTACAGCCACATCAGCTTGACCTCTAACTACAGCGTCCAAAGCTTTGCTATAATTTCCCCCATAACTAACTTTACCAAAGAAAGCATCTAAGCGATCGCGGTTAGGCACGAAACCCTGTTTTACTAACTCACTCACTGGAAAAATAAACCCAGAACCAGATGTAGGAGAAGTAAAAGCAATAGTTTTGCCTCTAAGTTGTTCTAAAGTTGCTTTGGGAGAATTTTTACTTTTTAATTGGCTGTTATTAGGAACAACAAAAATAGAATTATAAGTATACCTACCAGAGTAATTTTTGCGAACTTCAGCCAAATATAACCGAGAATTTGCTAATTGTTCAGCCTTTAAAGCGGAACGACTACTTAAAAATGCTATATCAGCCCTATTGGCTCTTAATGCTTCTACTGCGGCTGTTTCATCACCTATCTGCGCGTTAACAGGTATCCCCAACTCCTTAGATAAAAAAGCAGCTACATTATTAGCTTTATTTTGCAAGTCAGTAGAATCAGCCCGACTAGGAAAAACTATAGTTAAAGGTTGCATTTTTTGAGCAACTAAACGTGGTGCTGGTTGATTTTTTAAAGGGTTAGCTATGGCTATTTGCATAGAACCCAAACCACTCAAAGCCATTCCTGTCAAGGCTAACAATCCTCCACCAACACCCCAAAAGCTTTTTTTACTCACTACCATTTTTTTACTCCAATAAGAATTATTTTCAACACTTTTGCAAATTATTTGCAATTAACTCCGTTAAAAACTATAGACTTTTTAGGAATAGAAGTCAATAAGCAAAGCAAAATTTTTTTACCCTGACTTTCCGTACTTCATTATGTAATACGCGTAAGGTTCCAAAGTCTCATTAACAATAGTTAAATAAATAACATAAATTACCAATAAATTTAAGTATTAATATGTAATATAATGGTTATTATTAGAAATAATTCTGGAAAAGGGAGTGGTAGGGATTTGAGCTTAAGTTGACACCAATGAGCTTTTGCTTTACCCCTACAAATCTAGGTTTTTCGTGATTTTATAAAAGTCCAGGTTCCAACCGTTTTGAGTATAGCTCTTGACAGACTACTAGTAGTTCGTCAAATTTATTTTGACGGGTAATGATCAGAAAAAACTTCTGTTCTTCCCTCCCCTACCTCCCCTACCCCCCTACCTCCCCTGCCCCCGGTACCTCTCTTCTCCCCCTGCTTGCCTTCACCCGTCATTTTCGGGTTGACAGATTACTAGATGACTTTTACCGACACAATCACATCATTAAAGTCATTATCTCCACCGCCGCGAATATCTTCAAAGCCAAAAATATTATCTGCCATGCGTCGCACATGATTAACTCCATCACTATTAGCTCCGCTATAGGCAAAATAGGTATGGCTGAAATTGGGACTGGAAGCTGAACCACCATTAGCGATGAGGATGGGAGCATAACGTACACCACCCATGAGTTGTTCATTAAAGACAGCAGTTTGTTGATTACCTGTACTCAAAAGCATATCCAAACGATTGTTTATGGCTAATTGAGCATAATTACTATCCTGATTTGGATTACCAGAAACCACATGACCTTGGCTATCTAGCACCTGAGCCTGTGCATTAACTCGATAGAAACCGATTAAATTATCATAAGCTGCTTCGCGGTTTACGGTAAAGCTGATGTTATGAGCTTGATGATCCAAACCAGTGAGATCAATTGTTTTATCAAGGGTTGTACCAAATACAGTTCCTTCTAAGGTGGGAGCAGCTTCGATAATTAGATCATCGTAACTGTTATCACCGTTGGTTTCCCAATTAAAAACAAGATTTGCTCCTTTATCAAGGGTTTGCAGCGCTTTGACATTTTGGGACAGCACCACAGAACTATAGTCTCCAGTGTTAAGAACGGTGGTAGCATCCCTACCTTGGATCATATATAAGCCAAAGTAGGTATTGTTGTCAAACTCTCCTAATGTTCTGCTGAAGCTATTACTATCAAAACCATTAGGGTTGTTGTCCAGAACAGAGAAGATGGTTTGACTGTGTTTTAAAACTTCACTTAGATAACCTGTGCTGTTGCGATTAATGCCATTAATGCTGCCATCTGCATCAGTTTTATATAGACCGATTTCAGCTTGATGTCTCCCGTCATGCTTGAGGATGTTGAATTTAATATTGGCTAAATTATCCATCACTTGGAAAATACCATTACCCCTGATTTCTAATTCAGGGTTGGCAATACTCAAAGCACTGGTATAACTATTAGCAGATTGTAATCCAAAATCAGCAAAACTCTGATTAGCATCTCTGGGAATGGATATCGCCCCTAGATTTCGTTGATAAATTTCTCCATAGTTACCCATAGATTTAATGATATTTTGGGCAAAATTAGCAGTTAAACCAAATTTTTCGCCAAGTTTGCCATTAACACCCAAAAATTCACGGATAGCAGGATTATTACCCTTAACTAATTGATCTACATTTGCGCTGGTAATGCCTAATTCTTCGGCTTTGGTGAGGGTATCAATGATCAAATTGATCACATCTAACCAATCTGACTGATTTTCATCCACTACAAAAGCGATTGGTTCTCTTGATAATACTTGATCCAGTATCTTATGATTTTCAGGATTGGAAAAGGTACTCAGACGACTAGCAATAATCGAGCGATCGCCAATTAAAGCATCAATTTCTCCATTTTGGTAAGCATTGTAAAGATCAGTAGTGCTAGTATACTCTACCTTAGTGAAGTTAATGCCAACTAAACTATCATTTAAACCAGCGAAAGCAGTGGTATTTGCTTCTACCCCGATACGTCTGCCTGTCAGCGTCCCCAGAGAGCTAATACCGCTATCAAGACCTACTAAAATAGCTTGTCCATCAAAGAAATAAGGCTTACTAAAATCAATACCCACAGAGCCATCCCGGACTAAATTATGAGTAGTGCTATTAGAAGAAATATCCACAACACCGTTAGCCGTATTAGTTAAGCTGCTCAGTAAAAAACTGGTAGGATTACTAAAATTTAAGTGATTTGCATCGCCAAATAAAGCCACAGATAGGGCTTTGAGAATATCAATATGGAAGCCACTCCATTGATCATTTTCTTGGTAAAACAAACCTGGATATTGACTCGATGATACACCCGCATTAATGAAACCTCGTGCTTTGATTTCTGTTAAGACATTGTGATCATTATTGTTAATTAATTCCGGTTTTTGACTGACGCTACCAGCGAAGGGTAAAGAATAGAGTAAACCATCATCAGCAAAAAGATGGTTGCGACTTCTCGATAAATCTCCAAAATTATTTTGCCAAAACTCAGCATAGTTACCCATTGTGCGAATAACTTGATTAGCAAAATCATTACTAATACCGAGAGATTGTCCTAAATTACCTTCTAAACCTAAAAAGCGTCGAATTACTGGATCATTACTATTTACCAAACTATCCAAATTAGTGGAAGTAATACCTAAAGATTCTGCGGCGATGGGTGCGGTAATTGCCCAGCGTACCACATCAGCCCAAGAAGATTCATTTTCCGGTAATACCATACTCATGGCTTGAGTAGATAGTTCTAAATCTAAGACAGAGTTACCTGTGGGTAAATCCTTAACTTGACTAGTATTGAGAACTACTGCACCAATTTGATTATTGTCATAAGCCAACCTTAATGTCTGATTATCAGCAAATTCAGCTAGTTTGTAGTTAATACCAGCGTTACCTAAAACAGCGCGGAGATTTTGGCGAGAGTCGCTATTGGCGATCACTCCGATGGTGACATTCTGTAGATCTTGAGCTTGAGTGATATGACTATTATTTTTAACAACAATAACTTCACTGTCATAGAAAGTCGCGGGGGCAAAATCTATTTGATTTTCATAGGTATTTGGGAATAGATGCGCCGAAATATCTACTTGTTGAGTGGCTACTGCTGCAAAAATATCTTTTTCATCTAAGGTGACATATTGCAGTGCTTGAGAATCACCAAAGAGAGCCGCAGCTAAGGCTTTAGCTTGTTCTTTTTGCCATTGAGGAGTATTTTGAGCGATCGCAACTTTAATATAACCTCTGGTCAAAATCTTCCCTAATAAACCTTCGGATTGAGTAGGATCAACTGTTGTATGCGTCAGAGTTGCTAAACTAGGTATGTCACCTGTAGTCAGAATATTACTATTAGCAGGAAAAACAGTGGGGAAGGTTAACTCAGATACCACATCTACCACTGATTCTAAGTTTAGCAGGGCATAAATATTACCTTGATTTTGAATTAAAGCGAGGTTTTGACCATCATATTTAAGAAAACCATGAGCAAAGGTAAGTTTACTCAGATCAAAAGAGTCAAATTGTTTAGAATTAATGACAATGCGATCGCCTTCTGCGGGATTAAAATCACTAAAGATATCAAACCCATCATTACCAGAAGTAATCACAAATTGATCTGCACCGATACCACCACTAACGACATCATCTCCTGCGCCACCAATGAGAATATCATTACCAATACCACCACTTAACCAATCATTATCGGCATTACCATTAATCAGATCATTACCAGCATCACCTTCTAGTTGGTCATTACCAGCATCACCTGTGAGTTGATCATCACCTTCACCACCATTAATAACATCGCTACCTGCACCACCGTTAAGGATGTCATTGCCTGTACCTCCTTGGAGCAAATCATTACCATCTTCACCCCAAAGTTGATCTGCACCAAATTGACCAGCAATGATATCATTACCTGATCCACCGTGAAGAATATCGTTACCAAAACCACCATCAATTTTATCGTTATTCCCTAAACCAAAAATTTGATCATTACCATAGCTACCTTTTAACCATTCAGATTGATCAGTACCAGTGAGAATATCATTATTGATTGTTCCAGCTATCACTTGATCTGGTCGGAAAACTGAATTATTACCTGAATTTTCATCATCCTTGATCACGAAATAAGCTGTATTTTGATTAGGATTGATAGCAAAACCATCACCAGCATATTGAAGAGTGAGGGTAATTGATTCAGGAGATTCACTTAAAGTATCATCCAAGACTTCTAAATCAATAATCCCTGTTTTTTCATAAGGCGCTATATTTAGCTGTCCTACTGTGGGATTATACAGTAATTGATAATCTTCCCCTAAAGTTGCAGTTCCCGAAAGAGTATAAAAGATAGTTAAACCTTGTGCGGGTGCTGTCTCACCAAGATTGACAATAAACTTACCATGATGGAAAGAACTATAACCTTCTTTTAATATTCCTTCCGTGCTGATAGTGACAGTCCGCGCCTCATTTAAACCATATTGAATGAGATGATTATTCTGATTTAAAATGGCGTGGAAACTATCCATAACATCTGCGGGTTTTATTTCTTTGGTAATCACCTTTTGCGTGATCACAGGTAGATTTTCCACCAGGATCGTTTTCATGTAATTAAGGGTTGGTAAGATTAACCTTAAGTTATCTGGATGAGAAGTATCACCAACGATTTTATGAAGTTGAGATTCAGTTTCGATCATCAAAGATGAAAACGCTGATACAATTTCATCACTAATAAGTGTGGGACTATTTTGAGTTAAGGCCTTAATTAAACTGCGGTTAACCTCTGGGTTAGTAGGATCAATACTCCCTTGATCTGCTACTACTTGGGCAATGATCTTGAATAGTTGATTTTGAACCTCAGAATCAGATAACTGGGGTTGAATTTGTTTAATAACGGCACTACCAAATAATAAGTAGTTATGAGCCATAGTTTGAGCGATCGCCACATCATAACCAACCAAATTACCTTGACCAATTTCGCTATAGGCATCAAATTGATTTAGTAAAATATCGCCAAATTTGTCTAAATCAAAACTTTTCTTGATGATCGTTTCGGCTGCTGTTTCCGTTAAACCTTGCAGCATTAAACCTGTTTTCAGGGTAGTCAGAGGGCTAATTTCACTACCTACCGTAGCCATAAAGGGAACTTTAACTTCTTTGCCAGTGGTGGTATCAATACCGCCTATACCTATGACTAAGGCTTCAGTGTAATCTAATTTACCATCTCCATTGGTGTCATAATCGTTAAGGTTATATTGCAGATTAAAACGCCCATAATTATCGGTTGTTACGGTCGGTTCATTTTGATCTGGGATGAAATTGCCATTAATATCAAGGAAAACTTTAGCATCAGCGATCGGTCCATTAAAGGTTTTTTTAAGTGCTTTGCCTGCTTTTTTAACACCACCACTTATACCACTACCAACGGCATTTGCGATGTTTTGAAGAGACTGATTAAAAGTATTGTAGGAATCTCCAATCCTAACATCAGTGTAGAGTGATGCCGCATTACTTCCCAAATCTTTTAAAGCATTGATTCCCGTTTGACCATAATTAGCAAAGAAACTTTCGACATCCTTCGCAAAATCAATCGTGCCATTTTTGATGCCATTGTATAATTGCTCTGCATCATCAAAGAGATTAAGAAATTCTTTCTGGATTTTATCAGCTACTGCTTGAGAGGTTTCAACAATGAGGTCATCCCAAGAATTGACATTACTACTAAATGAAAAGCTAGGAATAGAGAGGTTTTTACCCCATACAGTAAAGTCAATATCTTTGATATAACCAGATATTTTGCCATCTGTACCCACCGTTAAATTTAATACCCCATCTGCTCCTAAACTTGCTAGTTTAAGAGTACCGAAATAGGGAACACTCAAGCTTAAAGGAAATTCTAAACCTAATGCTCCTGTTACACTAGCACCATTTTTTCCCGCAATAACACTGATGTCTTTAGATAATGTCCCAATGATGTATGCGCCACTGCTTATAGCTGTTGTCACAGGCATTGTGGCTGTAAGCCCATTATCCAGTAGAACATAAGCAAAAGTATCAAACAGGTTAAATTTTAATCCATTTTCACTCACATCCAAGGATACACTGGATATGGTTTCTCCTAGAAAACTAATGTTGCCATTACCCATAATCACAAATTTACTGTTACTATTACCTGAATTTGGATTGGTAGTATTAACAGTTTTAAAGTTATCTATTTGAGTGATAGGAGTATAAAACTGTACTCCACTCATAATAGTATTTGAGGCTAGGGTAATATTATCAATCGCCCAAGTATCATCACCCGTATTGGTAAAATTAGTTTGTTGCCAACGGAATTGAGTATGATCAGTTTTAGCTGCATCGGGTAAAGCGATCGCTTGGTTAGTCCAATTAGTGTATGTAGTGGCGTAATTACTAGCTAATAAGGTGGTTAAAGTCGTCCAAGTTTGACCGCCATTGGTGGAATAGGAAACTAACACATCTTCCCCTGCTTCTGGTGCATCTCCTGTGGTTGATATTACATCTTCATCACCATAGGTAGAGCCTTCGTAAGTGAAAGGATTTCCCGCTGTATATTTTTGTCCAAAAACAAAGTCAAACTGTAACGCTTTTGTGTCAGTGGTATTTAAAGATTGGGTAGTAGCATAACGCTGATTTGTTTGATTTAGCTTAGAAAGATAGGTTTGGAAAGTATTAGCATAGTCATCACCCCAAGTCCCTCTTTCTTGACGGAGAAAGTCACCTGCACCATCGCCGTTGTAGTCTCCTACAATAATATTTGCCCCTTTATCATAGTTAAGCACCGATTGATATTCGGGGAGGTTGGGACTAACTATATTAAAGTAACCATTTCCCTGAGAAAGAAAGATATTGAAAGAACCATTTATATCATCATCCCAGCCATTTTTTTCTTGACGAATGAAATCAGTTTTACCATCACCGTTATAGTCTCCGGTAATGATATTTACGCCTGGATCAGACCGTAAATAATCTTGATAGGGATCTCCGGATACATTAGAACCGGGGGTAACTATATTAAAAGTACCGTTACCATTAGAGAAATAAACGTTGAAATTAGTACTTACATCATTATCCCAGTCACCTTTTGCTTGACGGATGAAATCGGTTTTACCATCACCGTTATAGTCTCCGGTAATGATATTTACGCCTGGATCAAACCGCAAATTATCTTGATAGGGATCTCCAGATACATTATTAGAACCGGGGGTAACTATATTAAAAGTACCATTTCCATTAGAGAAATAAACGTTGAAAGTATTCTTTTTATCATCATCATAGCCATTTTTTTCTTGACGGATGAAATCGGTTTTACGATCACCATTAAAGTCTCCGGTAATGATATTTGCTCCTCCATCAAACTTAAGATCATTTTGATAGACATCTCCGGAAGGAGTTATGGGGTTAAAAGTACCATTTCCATTAGACAGCCAGACGCTAAAAGTCCCAGTTTCATTATTATCCCAGTTACTTTTTTCTTGACGAATAAAGTCTGTTTTACGATCGCCGTTGTAATCTCCCATAATGAGATTGACACCCGGATTACCCAGAAGGTCGGTTTGGTAATCATAACTAGTACCACTTCCGGTACGACCAGATGGGTTAATGGCATAAAAAGTACCATCACCATTGGATAAAACTACTTGAAAGTTGCTCCCGCCACTATCTTTATTCTGACGAATAAAGTCGGTTTTACGATCTCCATTAAAATCTCCTGTTTGAATTATCGCTGAAAAGTCATTAGCAACAGGGGACGGGTAATTAGTATTTACAGTATTAAAAGTACCATCACCTTGAGAAAGATAAGTCGTAACTAATTGGTTATCATAACTCCATTGGAATTTTTGTTGACGAAGAAAATCTGTTTTACCATCACCATTAAAGTCTCCCGTAATCAAGTTAGCAAAGGAATCTTTTAATAGAAGTTGAGATACATCTGGCAGAGGAGTGACAATTGCAAAGGGTTTACCAGTAAAATAAAGGGCTTCGCCATTAATGATGGTAGTTCCATTATCTTTTTGTGCTTTTAATACGTCTGCACCTTTGATATCCGCCCATACATTATTGGAGTTGGTGACTACATCAACATTATCAATTGCCCAATTATCTAGCACATAACTAGGTTGTGACCATTTAAACCGAGTAGATTGAGTTTGCGCTTGCGTCGGTAAGTCTATAAGGACATTATGCCAGTTTCCTCCCTCTAACTTAGAAGTAAAGCTATCCAACAATACCCAGGTATTGCCATTATCAATAGAATATTCCAGTTTAATGGCCTTATTGTCGTCTACAGTATCTCCATTGGTTGAACCATTGGCAACTGACACCTGACCACCATTTACGTTAATGGTGCTGTTACCACCTAAAATTAAACGAAAACTTAGGTTTCCACCTTGACTAAGATCATAAGGCTGTGAAATGGCATAGCGATCGCCTGTGGTATTGAAAAATTCTAACGCTCCATCTGCATCAGTATTAAGAAAGCTAGTCCCGATTTTACCACCACTAACTTTCCAATCTGTCTCTACTTGAGCATCGGTAAATAAAGCAGAAGTAGGAATAATTTGATTACTTACTCCAGTATAATTCCATTGCAGTTGAGGGGTGCTATCTCCATTTAAACTTTGTGCGTCTAATTCAACTTTATAGAGTTTTCCAGCTACTAAATCAATGGTATTTGTACCTGATTGGGTAGTAGGAGTGAAAACACTGCTATAGTCATTTTTGTAAGCTACAAGTTTACTACTCCAAAAATTTACTTGAGATTGATCAGGAGATACAACACCTCGAAAATAACCATTGTTGTGATTAGAACTTTGATCCACAATGGTTTTTAATCCTTGAGGATGATCAAAATTCCAGTAACCTACTAAGTTAGCTTCTGATCCAGTTAACTTTTGAGTAAAATTAGTTTGAGCATCTGTCGCCGTAAAATATTTATTCCAAATTGCGACTTCATCAATTTTTCCATCAAAGTATTGTTGTGTTGTTCCACGATAACCCCCAATAATCACTGGAGCATTACTCTTGAAAAGAGAGCGACTATAGCCATCATTCGGATTAGTATATGTTACCGAATTATCCAATTTTCCATCAACATAAAGAGTCACATTTAAGCCATCAGTGGTTGCTATAACATGATGCCATTGTTGATCGTTAAATTGACGATTACTAACTACGCTTCTGTTTCCATCAAGGACTTGAGTTGTTGTCGTATTTTTATATACATCGAAGGTAAAATCAATCTTGTTGGTAGTGCCATTGCGCTCCAACCTCCAACCATTGTCTCCTTTGCGAATAATGGCTTGAGATGCGGTATTAAACTGATCAACTTTAATCCATGCTTCCACTGTCATGGATGTACTTCGATCATACATCCCATCATAGTTTTCAATCTGAATATAATCATCAATTCCATTAAAATCTATGGCTTTTTCAGGATTTTGCCAATTATCTATTAACTTAGTGTCATTAACAGCAAGGCGAGTACCGTAATTACTGGTAGTGTTGAAGGTGTAAGTACCAGTAACAGGTGCTTGGATCCAGCCTGTGATTTTTTGACTAGAATTACTAGCTACAGTCAGGTTTTGGAAGCTAGTTGTTAAGTCAATAGTAACGGGAGCACCTGCTAAATTAATATTATTAAAAGTTTCAACTTTTAAGCCTTGGGTAAATCCGCTTGCATAATTAGCGATCGCTCTTTCAGGAGATAACCCTACATTATAGAGGGCTACTTCATCAATTACGCCATTAAAATAGTTACCATCACCCGTAAGCCTCACAGTATCGGATAAACGGGTATCTTGTTTCATGTAACCAATACCAATATCCTCACTATGGACAGGTATGCTGGTAAAGCTGGTGGTGACAGTCCCAAATGATGCCCCATTGAGATAACCTGTTAAGTTACCTTGATCAAAACTCAAGACAACGTGATATTTATTGTCTTTAATTACTTGAGTCGCTAACCATTTTCCTGCATTTCCAGACCATGCACCGAGTTTTAATTGATCACCATCGAGATAAATATTGAGACCACTTCCTGTGCCACCTTCTTCATAGATAACCTGTTTACCTGTGAGATCATCGGCTTTAAACCAAAGTTCAATACTCCGGGCGGTTGTGGCTAGAAGGTTAATATTATTATGATCGGGAATAGCAATTCCATCATTAACACCGTCAAATTTAACTCCTGTACTCCCAGCCACTAAACCAGGATTATTGAGAGTAGGACTACCTACATAAGTACCATTAACGGCAGTACCTAATGTGCCGATATTCGTGGCTGTTGTGCCGCTAGATTCGTTTAAACGCCAGTGGGCAATGGGTTTAACTAATAAATCATCGTAACGGGATTTAATTTGTTTAGTCGTTAAGACTGCATTGTAAAGAGAAACGTCATCAATGACACCATTAAAATACTTTCCATCTCCTGTGAAAGAAGTGGTATTGGACCAACGGGTGTCTTGTTTCGTGTAGCCAATACCAATATCCCCACTATGGCCAGGTATGCTGGTAAAGCTGGTGGTGACAGTCCCAAATGATACCCCATTGAGATAACCTGTTAAGTTGCCTTGGTCAAAGGTTAATACTACATGATAAGTATTTCCGGCACTGACGGTGGTAGATAACCATTGTCCTTGACTATTAACATAAGCACCTAGTTTAAGTTGATTGTCATCTAGGTAAATATTTAAACCATTAGGTGTTCCACCTTGTTCATATAAAACGCGCTTACCTGTAATAACATTGGGTTTAAACCACAGTTCAATAGTTTTTTGGGTATATGATGTGGTGGTTGTATTAATGGCAGTATTATCAGGTATGGCAATACCTTGAGTTGTGCCATTAAAGTTAACTGCACCACCACCATCCATTAAACCTGTGATAGATGTGGGACTACCTACATAAGTACCATTAACGGCAGTACCTAATGTTCCTATATTTGTGGCGGTGGTGGGACTATCTAAGGTCCAATGGGCGATGCCTACGGCGAGCGAAGCTATCGCATTAGGAGTTGAAAGTGTGGGGGTTATTTGACGATATTTATCACTAACAGAGGCAATATTATTGTCCGTTAGGGGAATATTATGAATAGATTTGGGTAAACCACCGTCAAAGGTTTCACTGAGAATTTTATTTTCACGACTAGAGCGATAGCTTTGATCAATTGGTAGATAATAGGTTAAATTGGTTTCGACAGTTTTATCTAAGCGCCGATTCATATTGGCACTAATTTCTGTCTCAGTGCGGGCAGTTTTCCAAATCCGGACTTCATCCATTTTCCCAGCAAACTGATCTGTCCCAGATACCCATTGACCAATAAATAGATCACTATTAATATCAATCCCGTTGGAACTGCCGGTGAAATTAAGTTTACTGTCTAAAACTCCATCTACATAAAGTTTACCGGTATAGAAACCATCTCTAACTACTGCAATATGATGCCATGAATCATCATTAATTGCATTGATAGAACTAGCAGAGGGTTGGGTATTACCACCGGGCTGAAAGTTAAATTTTGTCTGTCCATTTTCTAGCCAAACCCGCCAATAATCTCCCGTACCAGTGCTGGTATTACTAGCACCGATTAAAGTACCATTCAGATCAGTGGTTTTAACCCATAACTCAACAGTAAAATTACTGGTGTTAAAATCAGCAAAACTAGCATCTCCAGCTTTGACTTGGACATAATCATCTACACCGTCAAATATTAAAGCTGTTTGTTCTGTTTCTCCCTCTAGAGTTAATATTTCCTTTCTGGGGAGGGGATCACTATTAACTGTTGTAGTGGTGATTGTAGCGCGATCGCCTTGATCCACAGGTAAATAATAAACTAGATTAGTTTCTGTGGCCGGATTGACTCGATTATCGCTATTAGTTTTAATTTCTGACTCTGTACGGGCAGTTTTCCAAATCCGCACCTCGTCAATTTGACCAGAAAAATAATTAGTCGCTTCACTGAAATTCAGGCTACCAATTTTTAAGGTATCGGTACTATTATCAAGATTAGTAGCCGCATAATTACTACTTTGAGTATCATTAACTCCATCAACAAAGACCTGACCAATGCCAGTAGTGCCACTACTATAATCCCAAACTACTGCTACATGATGCCATTTACCATCATTTACGGCAGTATTGCCCTTAATATAGTTATTGCCAAAGCCAACAAAATTAACTTTACCTAATTCATTAATATAAAAGGCTTTTTCTCCGTTTTCCCAAATGGTATCACCATCACTTTTAACAAGAATGCTCTCTTTTGTACCTGTAGTTTTAATCCAGGCTTCAATGGTAAAGTCTTGATTAGCGAGGTTCAATCCCGTTGGTGTTGCCTGAACATAATCATTAATTCCATCTAAACTCAAGTAAGTGCGCGGTTGTCCAGCTAGGCTCAAAAATCCTTGATTATTCACACCCTCCGCTAAACTTACAGTACCATCAGCATTAACTGTAACTTGCGCTGACTGGCCTTCTTTGAGATTCCCGACAAAGAGTTTAGCATCAATGCCTAAAGTATTAAACAAATTAAGTCTAGCATCAATATCAATGCCACCTAAACCCACTTCAACAGAGGCTTTAGCTACATTCAAACCAAATAGGGTCAAAGAAGCATCGGCTGAGAGGGACAATCCAGTATTGGAAAAGTCCAAATTGAGTTCTTTACTTTCATCTACTGTGGTAGTCTCTGGATCATCAATCCCTTCCAGAACAAACCAACCCAGGCCTCCGATATCAATTTTTTCTAAAGAAAGAGAACCTTTATATTCAAAGAAGCCAAATGGTGAAAGAATGGCACTAAAGGAAAGCCTACCATCCCAACCCCAAGCACTAGTTCCAGCATTAATGTGAATTCCTTTATCAAAGGGTTGTCCAGCAATACTAATGGGTTGAGGCATAAAGTAAAATAGGGGATCTAAATCACCATCACCATCACCATCAATAGACTCTAGGGTAAGATCAAAAATTGAGTTTAGGAGATCAAATACATTCTCTACTTCGTCAAAAGTATTGCTTAATTGACCCGCCGTATAAGAGCCAACTGGTCCTAAAAATAGATCCATTGCGCTGATTGGTCGATTGAGGGTTAGTCCAATACCGTTCTTTGTAGCATCCGTAAAATCACGGTAAATAAAAGCATCAAAGTCATAGTTACCAAATTGTAAATCCCCAATAAAGCCAATAGATTTTATCACAGTAGGTCCAAAACCTATTTCTACTGCTAACTGGCGAAATTCCGAATCAGGAATCCCAAAAGGGTTACGCCATCCTGATCCTAAAGTATCTAGGTTAAAATATCCTAATGTACCAATTTTCGTCGGATCATTGGAATATATTGTTTTAAAGCCACCCACTAAATTTAATGCGGGTTCATTTTTTTGCACCGGATCATAACCTTGAAGGGTAATATTACCCGATAGGCCTGAAGTAGTGGTAAAGCCATTTGCACTGTCTTTACCAATACTCTCTTTACTATAATCTAAACCAAGTCCGTTTATATATAGTTTAAAGTTCTCGTCAAAATTAGGAATTTGAAAAGGAAAATCTAATACTGGCTTATCTAGCTCAAGATCGAGGTAAAGATTCAGATCTCTAGAGCCATCTGTGCCAAATCCAACTCCTGCTAATAACTGAGAATGAGAATCAAAATAATTGTCTAAATTAAATCCCACATATGTAGAAAGAAAATTTGTTATTTCCTTGGGCATGGGATTGTCAATTTCAATTGTCCCTGTCCAGTTAAATCCCTCTACATATTTAGGCCCTTTAACTGCTGGATCAAATTTAGTATTTGTTTTACTGATCGTGTATATCGGGTTGCTCATATTTAGTCCTAGAACGCCAGGCAGATCCAAAATCGGGATCAGGCTAACGAACGACTGAGTTGTATCTCTATATTCAACTTTATAGTTGGCTTGTGTATAGTCGACTTTTTGACCGTCTTTTCCTATTCCTATATTATTTTCGTATTTTAAGGTTATGATATCTTTCAGATTAGGTTTGAAGGAAATATTAAACTCTGTCTTTTCGACTGTCTTTTTGCCGTTTTTGGTATCTTCCTTACTACCAAAATATAATTTTGGTTTATCTACATTAAACTTTGAAAAAACATTGAGTATGGTATTGAGACTTTGATCTGTACCTGTTGGTAGAGTGGGAAGATCTGTTAATCCTAAGGTTTGTTGGATAAATTTTTCTACATCTATTTCATATTTGGGCAAGGTATGTGACTGATCAAATTCGATGGAAAAGTTTTGACCAAGTGCGTCTATTGTTAAATTAACAGGGGTTTTTGTTGCATTTTTTAAAGATTCTAAATATAAAACATTTAATGTATCAATCAGTCCAGGTGCAATAATATTGATAGGATCAGAAAATTGTTTAATAACAACTGATAGCAAAGAGGCTATGGTAGTAAATTCAATCCCGTTTAAGGTCATAGCCATTGATGGCCCAGATTTAGGGGAAATCTTAAAGTCAAATCTTGGATTAGTATAGGTGAGACTTGTACTGGGATCGTCACGATTAATATTATTTAAAGCTTCGCCAATGCTACCCGCTTCACTTCCGAAAACAAAATCACTGAATTTAAACTCATGAGCATTTTTTATCCCAACGCTAAAGGAATAATCTCCGGTCGCACTAAGAGGTTTTTCACTAACAGTTGCCTCATTGAAATATTGGCCTACAGTAGCTTCTAGTTTACCTAATAAGCCGGATAACTCTTTAGGATCATAGCCGCCGCCATTTCGCAAGCCGTGTTGAATAATTTCTTTTAAATCACCAACGTCAACTTTTCCATCGCTGTTATGGTCACTGACAGTCCAATAATTAAGACCAGAAGCATTTTGACCGGTGGGTTGAATAACTCCGCTTGTATTATTTAGATTAGACATGGTGATACCTCTGTTTTTGATTAATTGAATAATGAAAAAAATAATCTATTTACACAGCAATTCCAAATTCAAACGGCAACATGGAATACAGACATAATCTCGCTTCTGTAAAAGTAAGAGAGATTAGGCTGATCTCTGAGATTTTTTGCATTTCCTCCTCGAATCTCAGTCTCTTGGAGAGTAAGTAACCGGCAAATAAACTTGATCAATCACTCAATAGAGCGTTACGTTGATTCTAAATATTGACATGAAATCTCTTTCCAGTAAGAACTTCGAGACTTTTGCCTGTTTGACTACACTCTGAGTTGGGAATTGCTGGTATTTCTTACAGTATGATACAAGAGACTAATTATGCAAGTGTATAAAAGTTACTTAAATTTCTAAAAAGGTTACTTTTTGAGGAAAATTATCATCAAAAACTACTGGCTGATTTTGGATCAAAGAAATCTCATAAAGCTTGCTGTGTAGAAGAAATAAGCCATATTTTTGAATATTATGGCAAAATTTTTTCTCTTTGCCCTATTCCCGACTGGTAACTTAGCATAATAAGTACCTAAGAGCCTATATGTTATTAATCAATGATTTTGGACAAGTTATTAACTATCTGAAAACTATCATTTTTCCTTTCCTTATGTCTGAGTGCTATAATCTATTTACTAGAGTATCATGTAAGTGAAATTACGTAGGCGTATAAAGGTTACTTAAATTTATCAAAAGGTTACTTTTTAAGGAAAATTATCATCAAAAACTACTGGCTGATTTTACAAGAGATGAAAGTATTAAATTCCGATGAAATAGAAGGATTAGGATTAGTTATAGAAATCCAGAAAGATTCAGAATAACTATTAGTAGATGGTTTGGAGAAGTAGCAGGCTATTTTGACCATACAGCAGTTTTCGCTCTTATGAGGTACATCTTAGCCCCCTATCGAAGAGCGGGGAGGGGGTTGGGGGTGGGGTTCTTGTACCTCATAACACAAAGGAAGTGCTGTAAGACATCTAATGGTGCTGTTGAAGGAATTAATAACAAACTCAAATTAATTAAACGGATCGGTTATGGATTTCGGAATTTTGAAAATTTCCGAGTTCGTGCCTTACTACCTATCTTCCGCACCCTCAACTGTCACAATCGGTTTTTACTGTTTTTTATGATGAAATGAGGATGTATTATATACTGAATCTCAATGAATTAACGGATACATGATGCCGGCAAGGCATAATTTGTATCCAAAAATCAAGAGAAAATCAAGTGATAATACTATGTGACACCCCAGGGTGCGGAATGTGCCTTACTACCTTGGTATTTCAATCCTATTTCTCCATAAAGGGAGCGGTAGAACCAAATTTTTTCTCTTGGTCCTATTACCGACTGGTAACTTAGCATAATAAGTACCTAAGAACCTATATGTTATTAATCAATGATTTTGGACAGGTTATTAACTATCTGAAAACTATCATTCCTCCAGATAGTTTAACTCCGGTGATGGAATTAATTTTAAAAGAAGTTTTATTAGAAAAGAGTTATTCTGAAATTGCTGAAGAAATTAGTTATGATGCTAATTATATTAAGCGGGTTGCTGCGAAATTATGGCAATTATTATCCCAATATCTCAATACTAAAATTACCAAAAAGAATTTTCGCACGATTATTACAGAAAAATATCAAGCGGAAATTAACCAAAGTCAAAAAATACATCAGAACATAAAAATTATAGATTGGAATGCTTGTCCAATTTTAGAGAAATTTTATGGTAGGAATGAAGAAATCAAACAACTTGAAGATGTAATTTTTCATCATGATAATCGTTTAATTAGTTTATTAGGGCTGGGTGGTATTGGTAAAACTGCTTTAAGTGTTAAGTTTGCTCAACAATATCAAGAAGATTTTGAAGTAATAATTTGGCGATCGCTGCGTAATGCACCTCCTTTAAATACCTTAATAACTGATCTAGTTACTGTTATTTCAAAATCAGAAAATTTACAAGGAAAAACTGAAGATTTATTAACCTTTCTGCAAAATCATCATTGTTTAATCTTATTAGATAATTTTGAGACAATTTTAGAATCAGGAAAAATTGGTTATTATCGTTCAGATTTTGAAAATTATGGTAATTTGATTCGCTTTTTAGGAGAGTCTGATCATCAAAGTTGTATTATTATTACTAGCAGAGAAAAACCCCCCGAAGTTAATTATTTAGAAGGAAAAGAAACTAAGGTTAAAAATATTATTGTCCAAGGTTGTTCAAACGCATCTTTAAGTATTTTAGAAGCCAGAAATATTCAAGGAAATTTAGAAGATAAACAATATTTAACCAATCTATATGATAATAGTCCCCTGGCTATTAAAATTATAGCAACTTCAATTCAAGATTTATTTAATGGTGATATTCAAACATTTTTATTAAAGAAAACTTTTATTTTAAATGGGCTAAATCGTTTATTAGATGAAAATTTTACCCGTCTTAGCACTGGGGAAAAAACGATTATGAATTGGTTAGCTATTAATCGAGAATTAACATCTATTCAAGAATTGGAACAAGATATTTTTCCGCCTATTGCTAAGTCAGAATTATTACAGAGTTTAGAATCTTTAATTTGGCGATCGCTCATCGAACAAAAAGAAGGAAAATATACTCAACAAGCTGTAATTATGGAATATGTATTAGATAATTTGATTAATGAAATCTATCAAGAATTAATTGATTTAAAAATAGATTTATTTGGTAAATATTCCCTAAATAAAACCACCGTTAAAGAATATGTAACAGAAACGCAAAAAAGATTAATTATTGAGCCATTAGTTGATAGATTAAAACAAACTTTTCCTGTTAAAATTCGTCTGCAAAAACATTTACAAAATATTCTCCATCAATTAAGAAATTCAGTAATGGCAAATTATGGAGTAGGCAATTTAATCAATATTTATAATAGTTTAAAATTACCTCTTAAAGACTATGATTTTTCAGAATTACCGATTTGGCAAACCGACTTATCACAAATATCAGTAAAAGGAGTTAATTTTAGTTATGCAGACTTTAAAAATGTGAAATTTCTCCAAAATCTTGCCATGGTTTTAAAAGTAGCTTATCATCCCCAAGGTGAGATTATAGCAAATTCTGATATTCAAAAGATCATTCATTTATGGCGAGTTAGTGATGGACAAACAATCTTAAAATTAATTGGACATCAACATTTGATCTGGGATTTTAAATTTAGTGCTGATGGTAAATTATTAGTTAGTGCTTCCAATGATCAAACTGTAAAAGTTTGGGATATAAATACAGGTAATTGTCTAGCTAATTATGAATTAAAAAAAGATAAACCTAATGCAGTTACTATTAGTAAAGATAATAAAATAATTATGATTGGTACAAGTGCAAATTATTTAGAATTGTGGTATTGGCAGGAAAATCAACATCAGATTTTAAAAGGTCATCAAGGAGCAATTAATAGTTTACAATTGAGTGGCGATGAAAAATATTTATTTACTGCTAGTTTAGATCATACAATTAAACAATGGGATTTAGCTGAAGGTAAATGTATTAAAACTTTTGAAAGTCATGTCACTGGCGTAAAAAAATTATCAATTACTAAGGATGATCAATTTCTTTTAAGTGTTAGTTTTAATGGTAAATTAAAAATGTGGTCAATAAAAAGTGGTCAATGTTTGTACACTTTAGGAAATCAAACATTAAGGATTTTTACAGCTACTTTTGATCCCACTGGTAAATCTTTTATCACAGCTTCAGGATCAATTCTGACGATTTGGGATACGATTACTGGAAGCATTGTAAAACATTTAACAAAACAAAAAGGAACAGTTAATTCCCTAGATTATAGTCCTGATGGTAAAACATTAATTACAGGTTCACACAATGAATGTACAATTTTTGTAGATGTGGAAAGTGGTCATCATTTAAAAATTTTATCTGGTTATAGTAATCATATTTGGGCATTATCTATTAACCAAAATAATGTATTAGCCAGTGGTGGTACTGATAGTAAAATTAGATTATGGTCTGTAAAAAAAGCCTCTCTTTTACAAGAATTAAATGGCCATAAAGGGTCTATTTATGTGGTTCAATGGCATCCCGATGGTAGAATTTTAGCTAGTTGTAGCAGCGATAGCACTATTAAATTTTGGGATGGTATAACAGGAGAATGCTTACAAATCTTGTCAACTCCTATAGATGTAATTTCTTCTATTTCATGGCATCCCCAAGGAGATTTATTGGCGATAGCTGGGATAGGAAATAAAGTTTATTTTTGGCAATATAGCACTAATCAATATCATCATGAATTAGAAATACAAACTACTGAAATTATGAAATTAGTTTGGTCAAATGATGGTAATTTATTAGCCATAGATACCAGAACAGGTCAAATTTTTCTTTATGATCTCTCACAAAATTGTTTATATCAAATTTTTCAAAGGGAAAAATCTAATATTAATGATGTCAGGAATGGTTTAAATTTCAGTCAAGATCATGCTTATCTCGCTTTTAGTAGTGATGATGCTAAAGTGGAAATTTTGCATTTAGAAAGTAATACTTTTCTTGGTTCTTTAAAAGGACATCTTGTTCAAGTTGTAGGTCTAATTTTTATCAAACAAGATCAACTAATAGTTACTATTAGTTTGGATACTACAGTGAGAATATGGGAATTATTATCAGGAAAATGTCTCCATATTTTAACTGATCATCAAGCACCTGTTACCAGTTTAACTATCGTGAATGAAGATACTTTTGCCACAGGTAGCGCCGATAGTACAATTAGGATTTGGGATGTTAATATAGCAAAATGTATACAAGTATTAACCAGCGATCGCCCCTACGAAGGTATGAATGTTTACAAAGCTACTGGTTTAACCTCATCCCAATTAGAAACATTGACAGGTTTGGGTGCGATCGCACATTCCACATTTCCAGAATTAGCATAACTAAACTTAACGCCCCTTCTGATTAATGAAGGGGATATGGGGTTTTTACTTACATCCTAAAGATTGACGAGTATCTATACCTGTTTTAGAATTCACACCACTAGCATTAATACAGAGTGTTTTTACCTGTACCAGATCTAAAATTGCATTGGTAAAATCAGCATTAGTCACATTAACCTGATCAAAGATAGAACGCAACATCATGGCATCTGTAAAGATTGCATCACTTAAATCGGAATCTTTGAATTTTGATAAATAAGCAATACCTTGGCCAAAATCTACACCGTGAAAATTAACACCATCTAATAAAACACCGTTAAATACAGCACCGCGTAAATCAGCATTGTTAAAGTTAGTATTCTCTAACTTCTCACTTGTAAACTCAATCCCAACTAAATTTTGTCCAGAAAAATCCTGTCCAATTTCTCCCTTACGCAAAAGAGAATTAGTCACACTGGAAGAACTTGCAGCTTGCGCTGATAAGGGGAACACAAACAACACTATGGCTAAAATCATACTAGCCAATATTAGGGGATACTTCATAATTTTTGCTTAATAAATCTCAACAATTCCACTATTAATCATTAAACCGCAAGAGAGAGCCATTAGTAATTCTCTGCTAAATTAGCCGCTATCTCGTAGGATAGATAAATGTTGAGGTGCAATCCCACTAAATACCAATAACCACCAGTGGCTAATCAAGAAAATATTACCCCCTCTCTAGCGCGAACCCCTTTATATCAAATGGGTGTAGAACTCAAAGCCAGATTTACCAGCTTTGGGGGCTGGGAAATGCCCATACAATATAGCAGTATCAGCCAAGAACACCATGCTGTGAGAAATACCGCTGGAATGTTCGATATTTCTCACATGGGCAAATTTACCCTCCAAGGTAAAAACCTAATTTCCCAACTTGAGTATTTAGTTCCTTCCGATTTGAGTCGTTTACAACCTGGACAAGCGCAATATACCGTATTACTAAACCCTCAGGGCGGAATTATTGATGACATAATTATTTACTACCAAAGCACAGACAGCAATGATACGCAAAAGTTAGTAATTATTGTTAACGCCTCAACTACTGACAAAGATAAAACATGGATTTTGGCACATATTGATCCTGATGTAGTCCAATTTCAAGACCTTTCACAAGATAAAATCTTAATTGCTGTTCAAGGACCAACAGCTACTAATCATCTCCAATCCTTAGTAACAAGTGACTTATCACCCATTAAGGCTTTCGGGCATTTAGAAACGACTATTTTCGGAAAACACGCATTCCTCGCCCGGACAGGGTACACTGGCGAAGATGGTTTTGAGGTGATGGTAGATTTATCAGTAGGGATAGACTTGTGGCAAGCCCTATATAATGTTGGTGTTGTTCCTTGCGGACTTGGTTGTCGAGATACTTTGCGTTTAGAAGCTGCAATGGCACTTTATGGGCAAGATATTGACGATAGCACCACACCTCTAGAGGCTGGTTTGGGTTGGCTAGTACATTTAGATACTAAAGGTGATTTTATTGGACGGGAGGTTTTAACACAGCAAAAAGCCCAGGGAATACCTCGTAAACTCGTAGGTTTACAAACACAAGGACGGAATATTGCCCGCCACGGCTACTCCGTATTGTCATCAAATCAAGTTGTAGGAGAAGTAACAAGCGGTACTCTTTCACCAACCCTTAGTTATCCCATAGCCTTAGCTTATGTTCCTACCCAGTTAGCAACCCTCAAGCAGCAGCTAGATGTGGAAATTCGCGGCAAAGCTTACCCCGCTGTAGTTGTGAAACGCCCATTTTATCGCTCCAAGAATCGTGTTACTAATTGATAACCTTTTTGACACTCTGCGCTCTAAAGAGACGCAGATTCTATAGAGAGTTTCAGTCTATATCCCTCAGTTATCCCAGTTTCAGGCATGGCTCCTTGATATTGGGTTCCTGCCCTGATTTCGTTGGCC
>JAKOGY010000260.1 GCA_028658405.1 Dolichospermum sp. ST_sed8
CTGAAACTGGGATAACTGAGGGATATAGACTGAAACTCTCTATAGAATCTGCGTCTCTTTAGAGCGCAGAGTGTCAATCCCTATTTACTAACTAATGCAGGTTGTCTAACAGACTGCGGCAAGAGTTGGGTATATAGTTCATCTAGCTGACTAGCTACACCATTCCAGCTAAATTTGTTGATAACACGACTTTTAGCAGCTTCCCCTAATTCTTGCTGCCAGGCAGGATGACTGAGAATTTTATCAATAGCGTGATTAAAAGCCGGGACATTTTGCGGTGGGACTAATAAACCAGTTTCTTCATTAACAACAGTAAATTGCAGTCCACCCACATCACTAGCGACCACAGGTGTACCACAGGCCATAGCCTCAATTGCTACTAATCCAAAAGGTTCGTAGTGGCTGGGAACAACACAAACATCAGCAGCGGCGTAATAAGCTGGTAATATCTCTCGACTCAGACAACCAGGAAAGGACGTGCATTCACTCATCCCTAATTCGTTGACAATTCCAGCAATGCGATCGCATTCTTGACCATCAATATTTCCAGGTGTACAACCACCACCAATAATCAACTGCAATTGTTTTGATTCATAAAACTTAGATTCACCCATTGCCCTTACTAAGGTTTCTATGCCTTTGCGGGGGTCAAATCTCCCTACATATAACACCACTTTAGCTTCTGGAGCAATTCCTAAAATCACTCTTGCGGCTTGTTTTTCCACTGAACCAAACTGTTGAACATCTGTACCGCAGGGAATAATATCAATTTTACCTTTCTGGGAAACAAGCGATCGCATATGTTCCTGTTCTTGGGGACTGGTAGCAACAATTCTTTCTGCTGTTTCTAATACTTCTTTTTCTACTATTAAACGTTGACTTGCCACCAGAGGAATATTTTCGATGGTGTTGTATTTAATCACTCCTAAAGAATGGTAAGTATGAACCTGTTTAGTCCCTTGTCTTTTCTTTAATTCCATCCCTACCCAACCAGATAACCAATAGTTAGTATGAACTAAATCATATTTAATCCCGGCTTCTTTTTGGAATTTAATTAACTGATTTACAAATTCTGGCAAATGCTTAAAGCCCTGATCTCTTGGCACAAATTCCACAGGACCTGCTGTTAAACGAATAGTCCGACAATTAGAATTATGTTGCACTATCGTTTCTTGATCAGCACTAACTTTCCGGCTAAACATATCCACTTGCCATCCTAGCTGTGCTAGGGCTTCACCCACTTGACGGACATAAACATTTTGTCCTCCTGCTTCTTCTCTGCCTATTTCAATTGCTGGATCACCGTGGACTGAAATTAAAGCAATGTGTTTTTTAGTGGTAGCTTTCATAGATTTGTTATGTTCCTGGTTTTAACAAGATAGAAGGGAGTTTTCAACTTGCACTTATTAAACTGAAATCTGTGTTTTTCGAGGAAACTTTGCATAATTAATATTTATTCTATTTTAATTATTGCCAAAATATTGGTTAATTTCCCCCACATTCTATATTTATACTTAATACCTTTGATAGATATTTTTATCTATCTTTTTATATGGACAAACAAATATTATCTATCATGATATATTAGTTAATCAATGATAAAACCTACCTGAAGTAGCAACGCCACATCTTAAGTTAGATATTTACAGTTCACTATTTACAAAGTTCAAGCAATCAAAATAATTTTCATTAAACTAAACACACCAAAATTAAATTGCCGAAAATATCACCTTAATTGCCGTCATTTTCAAAAGCACTGATTTAATAAAGATAAGTGTATTAGCTTATACTATTCCTACATTGTCAGAAGTTTTGTTAATTTAGATACAGTTTTCGTAAAAAATCACAAATTTCGTGTAATTACACTGTCAAACTGCCAAAATTTCCAAAATAAATAGTGCAGATAACCTAATGTGGCTACCTGCACTGTCTGTTGATCGTATTTAGAAATAAATTTCTACACGCTGATAATGATACCCAATAAGCTTTAAGAATTACGCTCAAAGCAAATTGATTAAACAGATAATTTAGTTGGTTGTTTGTGCAGCCAACATCTGTTTTAGCTTTTCTAAATCCGCTGCCCAACGGGGATCTGGACGAAAAGCTTCGTTATCAACGCTAGTAGCAGTCTCACGCGCACCACCACCGCTACCACGCCGAGATTTTTTGTTCCTATCCCGATCCCGATCTCGACGGCCGCCTTCTCTGCTACCACCAGGAACAGGGGAACTACTACCGCTACTACCTTGAATTACTGGTTTGGGGACTGGTGGTTGTTGTTGTTGTTGTTGTTGTTGTTGTTCATCACCTTCCTCACCTTTCGTCCGTGGTAAAGCCTTTTCTAGCTTAATAGGTGTATCTTTGAACATTTGACCATTATATTTTTCAATAATTTGATCTGCTTGTTCGTCATTATTCACCGTTAAAAAACCAAAACCACGGCATTTGCCTGTTTTACGGTCTTTAATTAGTTTAGTGGTGACAGCATCGCCTTCTTCTGCAAACACAGCTTGCAAATCTTGACGATCTATTTCTTCTTTGGGCAAATTTCCTATATATAGGCGAATGGACATGGAATATACCTCCAAATTGGGATTAAACAGGGCAAGATAAAAACAATCAATTGGCTTTGGTTTTTGAATAGATACTATGGACTAAAACTGCCACAAACCAATTTCTGCAATCCGACATTGTAGCGTAGCGTAAGCCATGCTATCAACTTATAGAATACAGTTTTTTGTTGGGATCAAGCTTATTTGGCACGAAAGCGCGTATGCACCCGTGACCTAATATGACCTTAATTTTAGAAATTGTTAATTTAATAGCCAACTATCCACCACAGTAAATTCATTCTCCTTAATTCTTGCCCGCAGAACAAAATACCATTGCTTAACATTATCATGGTATTTTCTACGTAGCTAGTTCAGCAGAAACTTTTCCGCCAATAGCCAATAGTATTATTCTATCGTAACATAAAACACATTTTTAAAGCAAGAGGCAAAAAGCCAGAAGCAGAGGGAAGATCAGAAATTATTGCCCTATTCCCAATGAATAATGACCAATGAATAATGACTACTGACCAATGACTACTGACCTGTTAGCATAATATAAGCGCCCCATGCTTGGGCAACAACTGCTATGACAGTAGACCAAACAGGATGAGGGCTATTAATTCTTTTGCCACTTTGAGTTTCTAGGGTTTGGATATCAACCCAAGGACTTGCCCCTCGTCGTAACCAACCTGTAACTGTGATCTGTCTGCCAATCAAGTCTTGAGGATTGAATGACTTTCCTAACCAGGGAATATGATGTAATTTCATTAAACCTTGGCTAGTTTGTAGAATTAGGTCTTGTGCTAAACAATTACCAATTCCAGGGCGGCCTAACAGTTTACCAGTAAAACGGACTTTAATGCTATCAATTGGTAAAATAGTGGGATCTGCTAATAGCTTGGTGAAGTTTTCGTTTTTCTGAACATTAACAGGTGTAATATCGGGAAACAAAGCATTTATCCGCATGACTGTACCAATGCTAAAGCCGATTAACATACAACCTGTAACAAAAGACCAATTGTCATAAATCCACTTCAAGTTTAACAAATGTAAGCTGTATGCTGTTTGCCAAAGTAACCAAATCAGACTAGCAAACACAACACCAAGGGGGATTCCTAACCAAGGGGCAATTTGTAAACAGAAGGCTTGGGGCTTAATCAGAATGGGTTGTGGTGGATTCATTTGATATAATTCGGTGTCCAAATGCCAATGACGGGCTATTTGACAAAGGCGTTCGATGCGATCGCCCATTGCTGGATGACAACTGTTAATGCTAAACCATTGGCGGTAGGGTTGAAAATTTTCCCACTTGAAAAATGATTCAAAAGGTAGATGCCCGGCGGCACTGCCTAAAACTATGCTGTGTTGATATGCAACGGGCGCGAGAAGATTCAGGCTTTCTAACTGCCAACAGGTTTGTTCTTTGAGTCCGACATCATGAGCTACACCAATGGATGTTTTTAGTAAGGCGCGAATTAATCCATTGGGATTGCCGGTGATTTCTGCGGATAGGCGATCGCTCTGGTAAAGCCGCAATTGGTTATTCAGCAGGGCTGTACCCGTCAACAGACACCAAATTACATAGTTGATAGCGGCTAAAATTGTCCCTGGCCAACGCCAAATTTTACCTTGATGTTGATTTCCCCAAACTGATACTTGCTGATATATTCCATAAAATGGCATGGTCACCAGTAAAACTAGGGACATAACCCCAAAATCCCAACGCCCCAATTGCCCTAAAGATAAAGCATAGATGGCAGCTATTTCATCATCTGCCAGTTGTTGTAATAAACCTTGACTAACAGTTATTCTGGCTGTGCGGGGTAGGTTGCCATAACTGATGATCATGGGGGCGGAAATTGGTAAAATTCTCAGTTGGGGGGTTGGCCAGTGCTGCTGTTGACAGGCGCGTTGTAATACCCTTAATGTTTCCCGGCTGTAGGAATTTAATTTCTCTTTGGTTAATTCTTCTTGACCAGAAAATCTTGTTAGTACCCAGTCGAGTAACCAAGGGGAGAATACCATCAAGATGATAAATAGTCCTAAAAGTAAGTTACTAGGATCATGATATAATATCTGGATGGGTTCTAAGTATGGTAGTTGATATAAAATTTGATTAATTGAAACCAATACCGATTTCAGTAATTCTCGGCACATCCAAAACAGTGCTATGAATGTGAAGATCGCAAGTAGTCGGGAAGGGATAATATTCGGCTTGTGGAGGGGTTGCCAGACTTTGGCACGCCTAGCATTTCGCCAATAAATGCTAACGGATTTGATATTAGTGTCACCATCAGTACCAACATAAGCGGTTTGTGGCTGTTGTTGGGCAGGGTTTGAACTGGTAATAAGTTGAGTATTAGTTTTACCGGCTTTTTTCTGCTGGTTTTTGCGTTTATGCAGGTGTTCAAGAGCAAGTATTGCCCACTCTTGAACTCGAGGATTACTATTAGCAATTAGATTTTGGCACAGAGCGATCGCCTTAGATACTTCACCAGTGCGGGCATAGGACATAACTAACCCCACTTGTGCCTGTAAACAAATCTTTTTTTCGCTTTGTTCTTTAGCCAGTGGTTCCAGGTTAGCGATCGCTGTATAGTAATTCCCCTGCTTGAGGGCAGCTAAACCAGCCTCTAAACATGATTCAGCGTGGGAAGGCATACAAATTTTGGTACTCCAATCTGTTTTGGGTGACAAATAGCACTAAATTGAGATGCCCTGATAATGGGAAGCAGTCAGGAGTCAGGAGTCAGGAGTCAGGAATCAGGAGTCAGGAGTCAGGAGTCAGGAGTCAGGAGTTAGGAGTTAGGAGTCAGGAGTCAGGAGTTAGGAGTTAGGAGGAAGAAAATTATTTACCAATTACCTATTACCAATTACCTATTACCTATTACCTATTACCAATTACCTATTACCTATTACCAATTACCTATTACCAATTACCAATTACCTATTACCTGTTCTAACTTTCAACTGATTGTTGATTGGAAAAGACGGGAGCGGTCGCACTTAATTTTAATTCTGGATGATCACCTTCTAACTGTTGACAATTCCATTCATTGCGGAATAATAATACTGGTCTGCCCATGCTATCTTTAACAGTAGTGGTATTAAATAAACGTCCTACTTGTTTTAGTGCTTCCCAACCACCTTCAACCCAACGGGCAACACTGTAGGGTAATAAATCAAGAATAGTTTCTACACCATACTCATTTTGTAAGCGGAACTGTACGACCTCAAATTGCAATTGACCAACTGCTGCTAAAATTGGCTCACGCTTGGCTTCATCAATTGAATACATAATTTGGACAGCGCCTTCTTCTCGCAATTCGGAAACACCTTTTTGAAACTGTTTAAATTTGGAAGGGTTGGGATTTCTCAATGTGGCAAATAGTTCAGGGGAGAAATAAGGAATTCCCTCATACTCTAATTTTTGTCCTGTGTAAATTGTATCGCCAATTGCAAAAACACCCGGATTATTTAAACCAATTACGTCTCCTGGATACGCGACATCAATAGATTCCCTTTCTTGGGCAAATAGTTTTTGTGGCCGAGATAGACGGACAACTTTGCCAGTTCGAGCATGATTTACTGTCATATCTTTTTCAAACTTGCCTGTGCAGACCCGGACAAAAGCTATTCTGTCTCGATGTTTCGGGTCCATGTTCGCTTGCAGTTTGAAAATAAATCCTGTAAATTCTGGATAGGTAGGAGGAACGTCACCGACGCTGCTGCTATGTGTACCTGGTTTGAGGGCAAAGTTCAGGAAGTTATTGAGGAATAATTCCACCCCGAAGTTGGTCATGGCACTACCAAAAAACACTGGGGTCATTTTACCGGCGTGTACTAAGTCTAAATCTAGTTCTGGACAAACTCCTTCTAAGAGTTCTAATTCATCTTTAAGTTGATGGTAGAGTCCTTTTTCTATTAAGGTTTCAATTTGACTATCGCCTATATTAAGGATAGTTTCCTTTGCTTCTTTACTACCATGAGAACTCCGCTCAAATAAATGAATTTGCTGCTGTTGCCGATCAAATACGCCTTTAAAGCGATCGCCCATACCAATAGGCCAATTCACAGCATAAGTCTGTAATCCTAATTCTTTCTCTATCTCATCCAACAATTCTATCGGTTCTCTACCTGGACGGTCGAGTTTATTCACAAAGGTAAAAATTGGGATACCCCGCATTTTACAAACTTCAAATAGTTTCCGGGTTTGGGGTTCTAAACCTTTAGCTGCATCAATTAACATTACCGCATTATCGGCTGCTGCTAAAGTTCTATAAGTGTCTTCACTAAAATCTTGGTGTCCAGGAGTGTCGAGTAAATTAACTTGACAGTTGCGATAGGCAAATTGTAAGACCGTTGAAGTTACGGAAATTCCCCGTTGTTGTTCCATTGCCATCCAGTCAGAAGTCACTTTTCGCTGGTCTCTGCGGGCTTTTACTGCTCCCGCTTCGTGAATAGCACCCCCGTATAATAATAGTTTTTCAGTTAAAGTAGTTTTACCAGCATCAGGGTGAGAAATAATCGCAAAGTTGCGACGTTGCTCTACCGCTTGACCTAGTTCTGCTTGCAGTTCAATGGACATATTTGTAATTTGTTTTGTTCTAACTTAATTAAATGTAATCTTTTTCAGGACTGGGAAACAAAGTCGTAAATTCTATTAATTCTTACTTTGATTTAACCTATCTTCCGCACCCTCAACTGTCACAATCGGTTTTTACTGTTTTTTATGATGAAATGAGGATGTATT
>JAKOGY010000261.1 GCA_028658405.1 Dolichospermum sp. ST_sed8
CTCCTAAGCGATAGCCGGATTGTCTTGGAAGCCTACACTGAACCTGTACTCAGGTCAGTGTAGGAGATGTCACTTCGCGCCTTAAAAAGTGAACAGATTTTGCGCGATAATAAAAAACCGCTTGCTAATAACCAAGATTTAGTGGTAAATAATTTAGCCAATCTCCAAAACTTAGAAGTTAGTCGTCAAGCCATTGAATATGCTCAACTTATCAATCAATCATGACAGATTGCCTTGGACGTACAAGCAGAACTTAGAAACCTCACAAAAGTGTAAACAAAATAAATTATGAATAACCAACCCAAAATAATTGTCCTTGATGATGATCCTACTGGTTCGCAAACCGTCCACAGTTGCTTGTTACTCATGCGCTGGGACGTGGAAACCCTACGGTTAGGATTAAAAGATAATGCTCCTATTTTCTTTATTTTAACTAATACTCGTTCTCTAACTCCAGAAGCAGCCGCATTTGTAACTAGAGAAGTTTGTCATAACCTCAAACTCGCACTAGCAGCAGAAAAAATTGCCGATTTTCTCGTAGTCAGTCGTTCTGACTCTACCTTACGCGGGCATTATCCCATAGAAACAGATGTCATTGCTGAAGAACTTGGTCCATTTGATGCTCATTTTCTCGTACCGGCATTTTTTGAAGGAGGAAGAATTACCCGCGACAGTATTCACTATCTAATTATTGATGGTATTCCCACACCTGTACATGAAACAGAATTTGCCCGTGATTCTGTGTTTGGCTACAATTACAGCTATCTTCCTAAATATGTCGCAGAAAAAACCAAAGGACGAATTAAAGAAGATACTGTGACTAGATTTTTACTCGCAGATATCCGTGCTGGTAGTTTAGAAAGCTTATTAAAACTTGAGAATAATCAGTGTGGTGTCATAGACGGGGAAAATCAGCAGGATCTGAATACCTTTGCTGTAGATGTATTAACAGCCGCAAGTCAGGGAAAACGTTTTTTATTCCGTTCTGCTGCTAGTATTTTAACAGCTTTGGCGGCCTTACCACCCCAACCCATTGCTGCTGAAAATATGACAGAATATGTGCGCGGTGGTAAACCTGGTGCAATTATTGTTGGTTCTCACGTAAAAAAGACAACTCAACAGTTAGAATCATTATTACAAGTTGAGGGAACGGTAGGCATAGAAGTTAATGTGAGCAGATTAGTTGAGAATGGGGTAAATGAATCTGCTACACTGCTAACCGAGATTCTAGAAAATGTCAAAGTAGTGCATAATGCTGGTAAAACACCAGTAATTTATACTAGCCGTCAGGAATTGGCTTTTAAAGATGTCAAAACTAGGTTAGATTTTGGCACTACAGTTTCAGCTTTACTCATGGATATTGTCCAAGGTTTGCCATCTGATATAGGATTCCTAATCAGTAAGGGGGGTATTACTTCTAACGATGTCTTGAGTACGGGACTGGCTTTAACTTCAGCCCGATTACTTGGTCAAATTTTAGCAGGGTGTTCTATGGTAATCACACCATCTGATCATCCCTTGTTTCCGAATTTGCCAGTGGTATTGTTCCCCGGTAATGTCGGTAATGCTGATGCTTTGGGGATAGTTTATCAAAGATTGATAGGTAATGGGTAATGGGTAATGGGTAATGGGTAATGGGTAATGGGTAATGGGTAATGGGTAATTGGAGAACCTGTCAGAATTAGGATATTCACCGATTAAAGGATAAACAGGATGAAAACAGGGATTTTATCTGCAATTACCCATTACCAAATTTCTCTATTTTTATGAAGATCTCAAATGTTGGTGTATTTTGGCTAGTGCTGCATGAATTCTGATTCTACCAAACCTGATGAAATAAACTCTGAATTTCCTAAGTCAGAATCAATTCCTCATCAGGTTGATCAAGAGGTAAATAATTCTCATCCTGTCCCAGAAAATGTAGATGCTACTGATGCTGCTAAACCTGATGCAATAAAGCCTGAAGTTCCTAATTCAGAACCAATTTTTCATCAGGTTGATCAAGAAGCAAATAATTCTAACTCTGGCGAGATAAATACAGATTTTGCGGATAATAAAGTAGAATCTCATGCCGTTATCCCTAATTCAGAGTTAAACTCTGTAATTGCTTATTTAAAAGGTAATTCTGCTGCTGAAAACCCAGAATCTAATATTCCTAATCATGGGGAATTTAGTTCTATTTTATCTGATTTACCAAATACTGATTTAGATGACAACCAGCAGAAGGTAGATCATAATATTCAAGTTCAGTTAAAAACCGAAGGAGAGCGACTATTATTAATTTTGCCAACTGAGTCTCAAATATCACCATCAGAATTTAATTGGTGGGAAATTTGGCAACAAATGAAACAGCGTCTCAATGCAGGCGATCGCTTACGTAAGCCAAATACAACCGTGCATCTGGTAGCGAAAGATCGGTTGTTAGATAACAGACAACTGCAAGATTTGGCAGAAACTTTAAATACATACCAACTCCACCTAAAATCCGTAGCTACCAGTCGGAGACAAACGGCGATCGCTGCTTGTACCCTGGGTTATTCTGTAGAACAAATCCAACTCCAAACATCCCTCACAACTGATATTCAACCGACTCCCAGCGCCCTAGCAGATGCCCTTTATCTGCAAATGACAGTGAGATCAGGCGTAGAAATTCGTCATCCCGGTACGGTAATTATCTTGGGAGATATCAATCCTAGTGGTATCGTCATTGCAGATGGGGATATTCTCATTTGGGGACGATTGCGGGGAGTTGCCCATGCTGGTGCCGATGGTAATCGGGAATCTCTAATCATGGCCTTGCAAATGGAACCAACCCAATTACGAATTGCTGATGCTGTCGCTAGAGCGCCAGAAAAAACCCTAAGCAATTTCTTTCCTGAAATTGCACATATTACACCTGAAGGAATTCGCATTGTTAAAGCCGCTGATTTTTCCCGTAGTCAATTAAGTAGTCGGACGCAATTAGTTACAGAAAATATTTAGGCAATAGGCAATAGTTTTACCAATGACTAATGACTAATGACTAATGATTAATAACTAATGACTAAAGGTAATCAATAGCTTTAAATATTTTATAGTTGTTCCCTGAACTTTCATACAGCATTATCATGACTCGCATTATTGTGATTACCTCCGGTAAAGGGGGAGTGGGTAAAACCACAGTTTCAGCTAATTTAGGGATGGCTTTAGCCAAAATAGGCAAGCAAGTGGCCTTAATTGACGCAGATTTTGGGCTGCGAAATTTAGATTTACTCCTGGGACTAGAAAATCGCATTGTTTATACAGCGGTGGAAGTCTTAGCTAGAGAGTGTCGTTTAGAACAAGCTTTAGTTAAAGATAAGCGACAACCGAATTTGGTACTACTCCCAGCTACCCAACACCGTAACAAAGATTCAGTCACACCTGACCAAATGAAGTTACTAGTAAATGCACTGGCACAAAAGTACGAGTATGTGATGATTGACTGCCCAGCAGGGATTGAAATGGGGTTTAAAAATGCCACTGCACCAGCGAAAGAAGCCTTGATTGTCACCACTCCCGAAATTTCCGCAGTCCGTGATGCTGACAGGGTAGTAGGATTACTCGAAGCCCAAGGTGTAAAAAAGATTAACTTAATAGTTAACAGGATTAGACCAGCAATGGTACAAGCAAATGATATGATGTCTGTACAGGATGTTCAGGAACTTCTCGCTATCCCCATAATTGGAGTGATCCCCGACGATGAGCGGGTGATTGTTTCTACCAATCGTGGCGAACCCTTGGTATTATCAGATACTCCTTCTTTAGCTGCCACAGCTTTTGAGAATATTGCTCGGAGATTGGAAGGGGAAACTGTAGAATTTCTGGAGCTTGACTCGTCGAATAAAAACATTTTCTCCCGCTTGAGAAAGATGTTGTGGTCAAAGATTGTTTAATTTACTTACCAGTGTTTCTGCCTCACACATACCCGCAATGATTCTTGAAATTTTAGAAAAATTTTTTGCTCGTAGTCCCGATAACAGCCGCGATGATGTTAAACGTCGTCTGCAAGTGGTAATTTCCCATGACCGTACGGACTTAGACCCCCAAACTTTAGAAAAAATGCGTCAGGAAATCCTGGAAATCGTTTGTCGCTACGTCGAAATAGAAACAGATGGTTTGGAGTTTTGCCTAGAAAGCAGCCAACGAACAACGGCTTTAATAGCTAATTTGCCAATCCGTAGGGTCAAGGAAAGCTTAGATGAAACAGTATTAAAAAACAGTGATATTTTACTGTAATGTCCCAGGGTTGTATTTTAATTTAATTCACAATGTTTGGTTTGTGATTTAAACATATAGCGGTATGAACTTGAGTGAGATATAGTCAGTAAATCGCAAAGCCTGTAGAGGCGGGGTTTCTCCGTCCCCGATAGTATTGCATCAAGGGCGATAACCGCTATAACTAAGTAGGCACAATTAAATATAATTTGGGCAAGCAGGATGCCTACATGAGAACAAGACTTGGGGGACAAGGCAGACAAGGTGACAAGGGAGGAAAACCGGAGAAGAAAGGGATGATTGGTCATAAAACAAACCCTAAATCAAGTATTTTGTGAATAAAATCCTCCTTGTCTACTATCCCTCCTTCTCTTCCTGGTCTTGCCTTTACGGGGTAGGCTTGGTGGACCCCAAGATTTAACAATCTTATTTTGATATTTATTTGGGACTAAACCTCATCCATTTTGAACCCTGAAGTAATGCGAGCATCTTGCTCGCTACCTAGCAACAGGGAGCAAGATGCTCCCACTACTTTCAAGAACTATGGTTTTCATCTTAGAGACTTCCAATTAAAGAAATATCCAAAATTTCTTGTGGTGCGGGCCGAAAAGTCCCCTAATAATACAGGGAGGGACCAGATGCCCATCCCACAAAATTGGATAGCGTAAGCGCTGCTGCAAGCAGTTCATCTTTTTTGTGGAGTTCTCTTAGAGGATGTTTTAAAAGTGTTTCGCTATAACTTTAGGCACTTTCAGATCTCCCCTAACCCCCCTTAAAAAGGGGGGAACTAGAGTCAAAGTCCCCCGTTCTAAGGGGGATTTAGGGGGATCTGAAAATATTTGATACACCATGAGAGACTTTTAAAACATCCTCTTAGACGGGGTTTATCTACTTAAACCAATCTTAATTTTGAGTCTATTGTGGCCAGCGGCCGACGGCTTTACCAATTACTGCCAGTTCTGACATTAATTTATCAAAACGGTCTGGGGTTAAGGATTGAGGTCCATCAGATAAGGCTTTCGCGGGGTAAGGATGGACTTCAATCATCAGCGCATCTGTACCCGCAGCGATCGCCGCCATAGCCATAGAGGGAACAAACTCAGACCAACCCAGACCATGACTAGGATCAATCATGATTGGTAAATGGGTTAGTTTCCGCAACACTGGCACGACCGATAAATCTAGAGTATTCCGGGTATATTGACGGTCAAAAGTTCTAATTCCCCGTTCACACAAAATTACATTGGGATTACCCGCAGCTAAAATATACTCCGCTGCCATTAACCAATCTTCAATAGTCGCCGCCATACCGCGTTTTAACAGCACTGGTTTCGGTTGCGCTCCCACTTTTTTCAGCATGGAGAAATTCTGCATATTTCTGGCACCCACCTGAATCACATCGGCAACTTCGCCAATTTTCTCCAAGTCTTCAGTATCCATTACTTCTGTAATAATACCAAGTCCACTCACTGCCCGCGCTTTAGCCAACAATTCCAAAGCACTTTCACCATGACCTTGAAAAGCATAAGGTGAAGTTCGGGGTTTATAAGCCCCACCTCGTAAAAACTTAGCTCCAGCCGCCTTTACCCGCAGTGCAGTTTCCACAATCATTTCTTCATTTTCCACCGAACAGGGTCCAGCCACAACTACCAAAGGATGATGTTCACTAAACACCACCTCTCCTTGAGGAGTATTCACCACCACCTCAGAAGCTTCCCCGTGACGAAACTGGCGACTCGCTCGTTTATAGGGTACTTCCACTCGTAATACTTGCTCAATCCATGAACTCAATTCTTGAATGCGGGGTAGGTCTAACGCCGCAGTTTCACCAACTAACCCAATTACTACTTTATGTTCTCCAATAATTTTTTCTGGTGTTAATCCCCAGCTAGATAATTCTGTTGTAATGCGAGTTATTTCTTCCTGTGGGGAACCAACCTTCATGACAATAATCATTTACCAGGTCCTAATTTTAGTAAATTTTTTTTAACTAACTCTTAGATTAACAATAAAAAACATAATAAATAAAAATGTAGCGCCAGGTATTTTTGGCTGAATATTGGGTATAAATGAGAAAAATATCGTTTTTTCAACTTGAAGTTAAAGTCATAAAAATGCAACTTTAACACTTATTTTCCAATTTACCCCAGATTACAGTTATTACCTGGACGCTGGTTGTTAGACGTTCTTTTTCTGGCTATCGCGCCAAACTTCAGTCATTCTGCCCCAGTTAGTGCTAAATTCATCCGCACCGAGAATAGTTCCCGGTCTTTCTTCATCCCAAGAAGCAGAAAGCACACCATAGGTAATTCCCACTACTCCTAAACCAAACAATCCCATATTTACCAATAAAACGGCAATAGGCGGAAGTTCGATATGAGCGAAGGTAACTAGCAGATAGCTGACTACCAAACTAGAAATTCCTAAAACTGTGGGGATACCGCAAAAACCAGCCACTCGGCGAATCATGCGCTGGCTAACTACTTCAGGAATGGCCATTTCTTGTTTAGAATAACGGCGTTGCTGTTGTGGTTTTTCTGGAGTTTCTGCGGTCTTAATTACGGGCTGACTGATAGCCTTAGCGGGTTTTGGACGCTTTTTGCTTGGTTCAAAAGGCAATTTACTCCGTTCTGATTCTTCACCAGCCATAAGTATGAATTCCTAACCGCGAATACCGAGACGAGTAATTAAAGCTCTGTATTTTTCCTGACTACCTGCTTGGATATAAGCTAGAAGACGCTTTCTTTGTCCAATCATCTTCAACAATCCTCTCCGGGAGGAGTGGTCTTTTTTGTTAGCTTGCAAATGTTGACTGAGGCGGTTAATGCGGTCAGTGAGCATTGCTACTTGAACATCAGCCGAACCAGTGTCGGTTTCGTGAACTTGGTAGCCAGAGATTAGTTCTTGTTTGCGCTGTTGCGTCAGAGCCATGATTGATTAAATGCTTATTTTTTCTAAATTTGTGTAGCAGTCTGATACTTTTAACCGAGACATTCCCTGACATCTGAGATATCGTGAATATCTAGTATAACATCACCAACTGAGTCA
>JAKOGY010000262.1 GCA_028658405.1 Dolichospermum sp. ST_sed8
GTGGAACCACACTGATCCCTTCCCGAACTCAGAGGTGAAACGCTGCTGCGGCGACGATAGTTTAGGGGTAGCCCTACGTGAAAATAGCTCGATGCCAGGTTTAATATTTCATACAACAAAGCCTCCTCTATTCATTTAGTGGAGGTTTTGTTTTGGGTTTGATTTTTCAGCGTTTATCTTCAGGTGTATCAAAAAGTTAATTTAACAATTACATACATTATGAGTTGAAAAATGTAATACTACTGTAAGTATAGTAGTATTAAAGAGTTTATATCATGGCTAATTGTCCTAATTGTGGTTCTGGTCACATCCAACTTAAACAGGAAACTGATGTGAATTGGGGAAATGCTATAGCCGGATACGCTTTATTTGGTGTTGTAGGTGCGGCAGTTGGGGCTGTTACAGGTGAAGATAGAAATGTCAATGCTTGTTTAGACTGTGGAAAATCTTGGAAAGCTGAAGATTTATTTAAGCTTCTGCAAATTATTAAAGATTGCACAGGTGCAAAACTAAATTTAGCTAGAGAACGTGATCGGTTATTTATGGATAATTTTTTATTTGAAATGGGTAGTTATTTAGAAGAAATACCAAATATAGAAAGAAAAGCTAATCAACTTATTGCTGATGCAGAAGAAGAAGCAAAGAAGAAAATAGTCGATGAAGGTGCAAAATTTGGTTGTGGTTTTCTTACTATTTGTCTTGGATCAGTAATTACTTTTTTTATTCTAAGCAGTTTAGCTCAGAACTGGATTTTGACATTTTTTGTATTTCTGATTCTTTTATTACCTACGTTCTTTGGATTGAGAATAATTTCAAATAGTAGCCTTGTCAATGAAAGACTAACTAACGAAGAAAATGATAAAATAATTCAAAACGCTAAAAATGAAGCAGTGATCATGAAGCGTGAAGCTGAAAAAAGACTTAATGCAAAAATACAAAGTTTTATGAATAATAATCCTCTCTAATTTAATATTCAGACAAAAAAAATTATGAACAACAAAATATCCAACTTCTGACAGTATGCTGGTTTTTGCGGGCATTGCCCACCCTACACTACTTAATATTTTTCAGGAATCATTTAGGAGTCCTATATATTAGTTTCCAATAATACTAATATATATTTGTTGTTTGCTATTGTCCTCGTCCTGGTTTGCAGTCTGCGAAACCTAATGCTTCGCTATCTAGGAAACTAGCGATCGCCATTTCAATAATAGCTTCTAGTGGATAGTCAATTTCAACAGCACGAGCAATTAAAGCTACTCTGATTTTTTCTGGTAAGCGTTCTAAGATAATTTTAGCATCAGTAGCGGAAAGTTGCTCTAAAAGTTCTACTTGCATAATGTTACTGCTCACTTGGTATTTGAACGTTGTAAGGAGGTTCAGTAGCTCTGAGAATAATTGCTTCTAACTCCAATAATAGCCCAGGATTTTCCCAATGAGAAATTGGTTGTACTGCAATACGCACATCTTCGTCTCTATATTTATCTAGCCATGCCCATAAAAAAGCTTTGTGACCTCCACTGAAACGACTACGTAGATTTTGTGCTTTACCAATGTAAAGTAATCCTTCAGTTTTGTGTCTAATAGCGTAAATGCCAGGACTACGAGTTATGTTATCAAACCTGCGGTTTAAGGGTTGACATTGCTCAAAGGGAGTAAAAGCTATTGCATCTAATATTACTTGAGCCTGAATTTTTAGATCAGATTCTTTTGCGGACATAAAAACAATCAGGGTGATTCCACAAAAATTATTCCATAGTTTAGTACTATAATAAGTCATGGAGCCAAATAAATTGCATATTTAGAAAAAAGAACTGGTTGACAGGTGACAGACAAGAGATACAGAGATTTCTATTGTTTTCCTAATATACAGCAATTACTAGAAGTCCTCATAATCTTTTTATTTTTGATTTAGATCAATAGCAGTATCTGGAATTTTTTAAATCTTTTAATCATTGTGTAATAATATAAAAAGAAATATTTAATAATTTGTGAATACTCAAATAGTGAACCTGAACGAGGGTTTAAATTTATCTGTTGTTGATTTTAATAATGGGTTACAGTCTTTACAAGAAAGGTATTTAGTCATGAAAATAAAAAATGATGCAATCTTGTTTCAATTATCTTCAGTTTTTAGGGAATATGTAATAAATTATTGTCAAGATATAGATTATATTTATTGATATATCTTCAATCAATTACATATACATAAGTCCTAGTTACCTGCTATGCAATATCGTCGTTTTGGTAAAACTAATTTACACCTTTCTGTTTTTTCTTTAGGAACAATGCGCTATTTAACTAATAGCGAAAATGTTCAGCAGACTATTGAAAAAGCTTTATTTTTAGGAATTAATCATCTAGAAACCGCTAAAGGTTATGGTGACAGTGAAGCATATTTGGGTAAAGCTATAAAAGCCGGTTTATCAGTACCTCGTAGTCAACTTTATATTACTACCAAAATTCCCCCTACACAGGATGCTGACACTATGCGTCAGTATATTGATGAATCTTTAAAACGGTTAAATTTAGATTATCTGGATTGTTTAGGAATTCATGGATTAAATACTTGGCAACATTTAGAATGGATACAATCTAAAAACGGTTGTATGCAAGCAGTACAGGAAGCTCTAAATGATGGAAGAGTGCGACATATTGGTTTTTCTACCCACGGTTCATTAGATGTAATTTTAGCAGCTATAAATACAGATTTATTTGAATTTGTTAATCTCCATTATTACTATTTTTTCCAACATAATGCCCCCGCGATTCAGTTAGCAATACAGAAAGATATGGGCGTTTTTATTATTTCTCCTGCTGATAAAGGCGGAAAATTATATACTCCACCCCAAACGTTAAAAGAACTCTGTCATCCTTTCACACCATTAGATTTAAATTATCGTTTTCTGCTTAGTGATAAACGCATTACTACTTTGAGTATTGGACCATCAAAACCGGAAGAGTTAGTAATATCTCCAGAACTTTTTGATCATAATAACGAATTAACAAAAGCCGAAATTGCTATTTTTGAAAAATTAGAACATCAGCAAAATCATGTTTTATTAACTGATAAATGTAGTCAATGTTACGCTTGTTTACCTTGTCCCGAAAATATTCATATTCCCGAAGTTTTAAGATTACGAAATTTAGCCGTAGCCTACGATATGACAGACTATGGCAAATATCGTTATGGAATGTTTGAAAATGCCGGTCATTGGTTTCCAGGAATGAAAGCCAACCGTTGTACAGAATGTGGTGATTGTTTACCCAAATGTCCAGAAAATTTAGATATTCCGACTTTATTAAAAGATAGCCATGAAAGATTACAAGGTAAAGCCGGAAGAAGATTATGGGGTTAAATCTAACATCTACCCAGATCCCTGACTTCTTCAAGAAGTCGAGGATCTTATATCTTATTGTTAATTAATATCTTTAACTCTTACTTCTTCAACTTCTGCTAATGTTTCTACGGTTAGGGGTGTGGATTGGCTGGCACCGGATAGAAGTTTTAAAAGATTAGGACGGGCATCATATAATAGATAGATAATGCGATCGCCTATTTCCCATTCTTGGGTTGCAGACATTACCAGTAGATGTTCTTCTCGTTCTAACAATAGTGGGACTAAAATCCCATCTTGAATTTTTTCTTGTATGTGTTGTTTTTGAGAATCAAATTCTGTATCGTTTAATGTTGTTGTTCCCAACTTTACTTGTCCACTACTCAAATATTCATTCCAGATTTTTATCGGTAAATCTGACACAAAAGCTTGATTAACCTTACTATTCTCCGAAGGAGAACCTTGAGGGTGACGAGGGAATATAGCTAAAACGCGGGGAGGATTAAATTCCTCAGCAGCCCGTTGTGCTAAGACAAAATTCACCTCACCATTACTCGTGATAGCTAAAAAAGTCCCCATAGAATCAATTCCCGCTTCTTCCAGTATTTCTCCGTCCAAAGCACTACTAGCAATCACTCGGAGATTTTGAGCTTCAGCTTGAGCTAAACATTCTGGATCAGTATCAATCATCACTACACTTTCTCCCCGTTCTTGAAAAAAGCGGGCAATTAATAAACCCAAGGGATTACAACCAACAATTACCGCCCCAGTTGCATCTTGAGAGGTGATTCGTAACCATTTAACCAACCATCCAGCAGTTAAACCTTGACAAAAAACTGTCATAATAATTGTCAAAAAAACTAAAGCTTTAATCGAGTCACCACCATTAATGCCTCGCTGCGTCAGTAAAATCGCAAACAAGGAAGCTACAGATGCGGAAACTATGCCTCTAGGTGCAACCCAACTTAAAAACAGTTTTTGTCGCCAATTCAGATCACTATTCCAAGTACATAAAATAATGTTAATCGGGCGAACCACAAACATTAACACCAAAACGGTGAATAAACTCCCCCAACCTAAAGCGAACACACTGGCAATAGATAAATCAGCTGCTAGGAGGATGAACAATACAGAAACGCTGAGAATTGTTAACTGATTTTTAAAGCTTCGTAATAAACGCTCTTCTGGAACTGAGGAATTAGCAAATACCGCACCTGCTACTACTGTGGTCATAATTCCCGATTCACTGCGGATCATTTGCGCTAGGGTAAATAACACCCATAACACCGCCAATACAACCAGATTTTTCAGTTCAAAGGAGATGAAGTTGGCGCGTTTGAACATCCAACTCATTAAGTATCCACCAACGACACCGATGCCCGCACCCACAGCGAAACGTAAAATTAGACCAATAATGGCATTAATTGGGTCTGTATCACCGTTTAAAATTGTATCTAGGACAACGTAAGCTAGGATAGCTCCCACTGGATCAATTAAAATCCCTTCTCCTTCTAATAGCGTTGCTACTTGTCGATCTACATTAATTTGTTGAATCAATGGACCAATTACAGTTGGTCCAGTAACGACGACAATAGAGGCATAGAGAACTGCTATATTCCAAGGAAACTCACCTAACCAGTGAGCGGCTAAACTTCCCCCTAGCAGGGTGATCAGTGTTCCCAGTGTCACAAGTAACTGCAAACTGAGGGAAACTTTGCCCAACTCCCGTCGATCTAATTTGAGTCCACCTTCAAACAGAATGATTGCTGTTGCTAGGGAAACAATCACTTCTAATCCTGTTCCCAGTAAATGCGGTTGTAATATTCCTAGCCCGTCTTTACCTAAAAGGATGCCTAATAGGAGTAGTAAGACGATGCTCGGTAGCTTGAAATATGCAGCCATTACCTGAGCGCTAATGCCTGCAAAAACAGTGATCACCATCTGGAGGGTGATTTCAAAGGGTGCTTCCATGTTGTAGATTTTGAGCCATTGATTTCAAAATCCTCTCTAAAGAATCATAAACATTAAGTTTACAAAAATTGTAGTCTGATTATTTTTTCTTGCAAAAGGGAAAAAGCCATAGGTAGATATTCTCCCTGCACCCCTGATCCTATGGCTAAAAAAAAGTTTGCAAAACCTCTTGACATATCTAAAAAAAACCTTTATAGTATTGAAAGTGAAGAAAAAACACGCCCCCATCGTCTAGAGGCCTAGGACACCTCCCTTTCACGGAGGTAACAGGGATTCGAATTCCCTTGGGGGTACTAAAATCAGGGATAGAAAAAGAAAAATCTTTTTTTATCCCTTTTTAATGTTTATATAGTTTTTGTATGGGCATATCTACAGAATTTAGTATTTTTACTATATTCATCAAATAGACTTGTAAAGTTTAATACGTAAGCATTACAAGGAATTGTTAAGAATTACAAACAAGCCAGTTTCAATGAAGTCATGCGGTGTCTGGCTTTTCGATACCTGGCACTGCGTCCCTTTTCATAACCATCGGATTTTCCTGATTTTATTGTAGTACGATACTGGCAAATTGTGGGTTGCAACAGTTAGCTAAAACAAACTTTTCTGCCACATTTGTCAAGAGGAGAAAAATGACACGCTTTATCCATGACCAGTTTTCCAAACAATATCTCACAGAACTATTCACACCCTATGGTCAAGTAGAAATCAGTAAAGATATCACTTCCGAAGTGAGACAAATTGATGTACTCTTTACTCCCACATCTCCAGAAAATATAGAACAATTAGGACTGTTAGGGATAATGGGGACTTATGCAGCCTCAGTAATATTTGAACCGTTCCGTAATGCAGTCAGCAAAAGTGAAATTCGCAGTTGCATGGGTAAACTATTTGATATTCATGCAGAACAAGAAAGACAACGCAAACGCACCGATACGCGAATTAACGAAACCGAACTACCCCATTTATGGATATTTACGCCCACAGCATCAGAAGATATATTAGCGGGTTGTAATGCTACTGTAGATATAGAAACATGGGGTCAAGGGGTTTATTTGCTGGGGAAAGTCTTAAAAACTGGCATTGTGGTCATACATCAATTACCAACTACACCAGAAACACTGTTTTTGAGAGTATTAGGGAGAGGAAAGGTACAAAGACAAGCAGTGGAACAATTAGAAGCACTGGCTAATAATAATCCATTCTTGGAGAATGTTATAAAATTGGTACATGACCTAATTGCCATGTTGTCAGCACGTCAACAAAAAGAAAAAGATATTGATCAAGATGATCAGGAGTTTATTATGAAATTATCAGAAATGTATCAACAACTATTAGAAGAACTCAAAGAAGAACAACGACAACAAGGAAGACAAGAAGGACGCGAAGAAGGAAGACAAGAAGGAAGACAAGAAGGACGACAAGAAGGACGACAAGAAGGACGACAAGAGGGACAACAAGAGGGACGTGAAGAAGGAGAATTAAGAGAACGTCGCGCTATGGTGGAAAGTATTTTACAAGTACGCTTTGGAGAAATTGATCCACAATTGGCAACAATTATTGATCAGGTAATTACCATATCTAGGGAAGAATTTACTCCCTTGCTTTTAAATTTATCTCGTGCAGATTTATTAAAAAGGTTCGCAAAATAGCTATAGGAATCCTCAATGATTTCTGAAAAATATTAAGTAGGGTGGGCAATGCCCACCGAAGTGCGGCTTGAGGATATTCACAGTTGGAGTGCAGTAAAGCGGGTGTTGCAACAACAGATGAAGGACGAACGGCAGCAGGAAAGAACGCAAAGTCAGGGATTGTCTTTGGAGGTTATGGTGTAATTTTTAACTGTTTAACATAACGCCAAATTATTCACAGGGAACAGGGAACGGGCAACTTTCTAACAGGAAAAACTCATGTTTAAAAACATGAGATTGAAATAATGACACTGTT
>JAKOGY010000263.1 GCA_028658405.1 Dolichospermum sp. ST_sed8
CTGTATTGTCTGAGGATGCCGTAGCAATGGTTTTACCGTCGGGGCTGAAACTCACACTATTGACTGTACCCTGATGCCCTTTAAATATGTTGCGGTTACTGATATTATCGAGGATATTATTTAAGGCATAAATAGGGCTAATGGTGGGATATTTATCCAGAGTCTTATTTTTAACTATAGTTTTTAATGTCTTGCCATTCTGTACCGCAGATACTAAAGAGGGTAATTCTTCGAGTTGAAATTGTCTTAAAACATTGACTCCACCTTGTTCTAGTTTAGTAACTATTAATGCTTCTTGTTGGGCTTTGAGTGCTGCTTGTTTAGCTGTCTCTGCTTTTTTTAATGCGGCATTTGCTGTTTTAAAGGTTTCTCGCGCTTCCTTAGCTTTATTTTCTGCTTGTTGTTGTTGTATCTTTGCTTGTTGTGATTTTGTTTCCGCAGTTTTTATATTATCATTAGCTGTTTTAACTTTTAATTCGGCTTCTGTATTTTTTTGTTTTAGTGTTTCAGCTTGTTTATTTACTGCTTCTAACTTGGTTTTAGCTGCTAATAGATTTTCTCGCGCTTTTTTAGTATTCTGTTCTGCTAACTTAAAGTTATTTTCTGCTGTTTGTTTATTTTTCTCTGCTGCTTGAGACTTTTTTGCTAAATCTTGTGTTTGACTTGCTAAATCTTGTGTTTTTGCTTGTAATTCAGTTTGTTTTTGTTTAGCAACATTAGTTTCTCTAAGTTGTTTCATAGCATAAACAGAAGCTATACCTGCAATTACTACGAAACCTACAGCTAAACCAGAACTTAGTTTTAGTCTTTTTTCTCCTTCTTGAATTTGTTTATCAGCTTCAATTTTCGCATCTTCTACTAGTTGTCTAGCTTCCTGTTCCTTTTTTAATTTTTCTGCTGCTAATAACTCATTTTGTTTTGATAGTTCTAATTCTGCCTTGGCTTTAGCGTAATTATCTAATAAATCATCTTTATATTGTTTACGAATAAACTCGACTAAATAATCATGAACTAACTGATATCTATTTTCTGGAAATTCAGGAATTAGTAAAACCAACCCAGATGCTACCAATATTTTTAAAGCATCTTCTAAGTTGTCAGTATTTTTGTCTAATATTTTTAACTCTTCCGCTAATTCAGAATAAGTTTTTAAAGGACGAATATTTTCATCGGTTAAGAGATATAAAACTAGGTTGGCTAATTCTTTATTTTCTTCTGTACCACAATCTTGAATTACATTTTCTAAAAAACCTGCAACTAATTTCTCTTTATTACCAACTTGCAAATATTCTTCTAAAGTCGTAATTTTTTGATTTTCTAATTGTGTCCCTACAATTTGTAATTCTATGGGTCTAATTTCGCCGATATTTCCCGCTAATTCTGCTACCAATGTATCTATTAAATCTTTTTGTAAGGGGTCTTTGGTTCTTTTGGTTAAACTGGTAAATACTGTTGTCGCATCTGTAGAGGAAAAGTTACCCAAATAATAACGAATATATTTACTCAAGATATCTGTATTATTGACAATATCTGTATCTTTTTCATTCGCAAATTTCCGTTCTAATTCTAATAAATAATGTAAATAATCTTCTCGCAAAGATAGTACAATTTTAACATCATTGGTTATTAAACACCTTCTCAAGAAATCATAAAATGCTTGTCTCTCGGTTTGTTCTTGATTTACAAAGAAAAATTCTTCAAATTGGTCAAATATTAAAACCGTTAATAAATTATTGGTGCTATTTTCTGCCAATTTTTTAATAATTTCATCTGTAGAACGTAGGAACAATTCATGAATTGTCTCTACATTTAAAGCCTTTGCTAATTCTCCCAACCAATTAGTATAAGCCCTTAATAAGATAGGTAAAACTTGTTTAGCTTTAATTGTTTCTTGTTCCAGTGCGGGAATTAAACCAGCTTGTAAAATTGAACTTTTACCCACTCCAGACTGGCCATGAATAACTATTAATCTACATCTATCTTCAGCAATTTTACTCCTTAACCGTTTTACATATTCTTCTCTACCAGAAGCCACTATTTCCTGGGCTATTTCATCAGTATTTTCTTTATCAGAATTTACAGATTGAATAATTTTCCGTTGGGGGTTTAAATAAGACGCACCAACAAAAGCCCGAAAACCATATTGTTGTTCTATTTGCAGTTTTTCTTGTTTGGTATAGAAAGCTGTTAAATATTCCTCTTGTTGAAAATAGAGTAAATTTAATTGATTTAGAATATCAATATATAACTGGGGATTATATCCTATTTGGGTGTTGGTTTTTGCAGTTTCTAATATTTCAATACTCTTTGATATTTCACCCAATCCATGATAGGATTTGGCTAATAAAAATTGATAATATACTTGTTCGTTTTTAGGAATATGTAAAAACCTCTCTCCTTGTAGGAGAGAGGCTTTATGATCATTATCTCCTGTTCCCTCTCCTACAAGGAGAGAGGCTTTATGATCATTATTTCCTGTTCCCTCTCCTCTTAGGAGAGGGTTAGGGAGAGGTGATTGAATATCATGTAATATCTGTAATGCCGTTTCTGCATGATTTTTCCCTTCTTGAAAATTAGATTTACATAAAGCCAATTCTGCTAAAAAGCCATAATCTTTAGCCAAAAACAACAGATAATTATTTTGTTGTTGATGAATTTCCAGAGATTCATTAACTAATTGTTCTAAATCATCCCATGCTTGCGATTTAAGATATACTTCACATAATAAAGTAATGTATTGAGACAATAAATCTTGATTTTTTGTTTGTTTAAAAATCTCTAAACTTTGCTCAAAATAATTCCTTGCTTGTTCCCATGAATTTTGATTATCTATTTGATTTATTGAGGCTTTACGGTAGTAGATTAAACCAAGATTAACTAACAGTGTACCTTGTCTATCTAAATTGTTACTTTCTTGCCAAAAAATCAAACTCTGTTGATAATGTTCTAAAGCTGAATCTAAATTATCATCTAAATAATCACGATAACCAAAAACATATTCTAAACTAGCATTAATAGCGGGGTCTAAGTTTTCTCCGCGTTGCTGCAAATCTTGTTTTGCAGTTGCTAATTCCTGACAAAAATAAGCAAAGAGAAAATTAGTTATATCACTATCAAATATTTTATCTGTTTCTTGTTGAATAAAATTAATTAATTGATGACTAGGAGGTTTAAATTCAATAGTAGTTGCCCAATTTTTAAAATCTGGTGCTAATCTAATTATTTTCCTCAAAACGGCATCATTTACCCAGAAAAATACAGGGAAATTAAAGTTATTTCTAAACTCTTCCCGCGCTTGGTTAGTTGCAGTTAGCACTGCATCAATATTTTGCACTGACTCTAAACCAAAGACCATTAATGCTGATGGTGGTTCATGATCTAATTGATATGTCAACTGATCAGCTATATTGGTATATATGGTTTTGATATTTGGTAACAGGTGAATTTTTTTTACTGTTTCTACCTCCTGTAATTTACTAAATATTTGTTCTTGAAAAAAGGTATAATTACAACGTAATAGAATCAGCGAAAATTCACCATGAGAGAGGGTAATTACTCTGATTAATTTCCTAAAGTTACCCTCATTTTCTAAATCTAAATTATTTGGTTGCTGTTGACTATTCATGACTTAAATTTTGGTGATTCTTGTAAAATTGGGTTAATATCAAACCAAGATACATCATTTTCTATATATTCAAAAACAAACAAATCACGAATTAATATATTATATTCTTCATGACCTGCAATGCTTTTAGTTTGTGACACATCCTTTAATAATTGCCATTCATCATTATCAATCCCCAGAGATAAGATATTACACTCTTTTCTAATCACTGTTTCTAAGCAGTCACTAGTAATTGGTAGATCATCATTTTGCAAACAAGTATATAATAAAGATAACAAACTGCGTAAATGACCGCCACTAACTTTACATAGTCTTTCTAAAGTATCCACACTATCAAAAACTTGGGTAATTAAATCCTGGTTATCTTCCCAATCATCCCAATTGATCTGAGAATCAGGAAAGGCTCTCACCATGATCATTTTTTGTAAAAGTTTAATTCCTAAAGTAAAATCAGATTCATCTCGTTGTTTTGCTGCTACCATTGGTAAAACTTTGGGACTGCCATTAAAACGATCTCTCAATCTAGCTAAAGCATTAGAATAGACTAATACTAAGGGAATTGTATAAACAACATGACATTTCAAACCCTTTAATTTATTATTACCACGTTCAGCAAAAAGATATTCTGGTTGAAATTGATTATTTGGTTTGAGAGTATTCTCTATTTTATCTAATCCATCAACAATAATTACTAAACCTTTTTTACCTTGCTGTTTGAGTTTTTCTTGGGCAGTTTGAATGATGTCTTGATTAATAGAGTCTAAAATTCCATTAGTCCGTGGTTCTAAACATTGTTTTACTTGACTACGACTTTTATCATTTTCTCTGGTTTTCGCGTTTATTTTAGCAACACCTAGAGATAATTCGGCTTCTACATCTATATCAATGGGAGTTGTGAAAAGGTCAGATACTTCTTTAAACAAATTTTTAAAATATCCAGGTTTAACATCAATTTTAACTGCTGCTAAACTTTTGCTGACTTCTCCAGCTATAGCTAATAAAATATCTGTAATATCAACATCTTCCATGTCTAAACTTTGGCTAGACTCAAAATAGACTACATGAAAATCCTCCTGTTCTAATTCTGCTTTTAATCTCAGTAATTCTGTAGATTTACCGCAACCAATATGTCCTGTAAATAATTGACAGGTCGGATCTTCAGGTGATATTCTAGCGATCGCCCGTCTTAATTGATCAATAACCTTTGCACCACGGACTTGAGAAAAATCAATATAATATTGTCTATCTTCAGCTTTCCCTATTACTAGCGTCTTAGAAGGGTTGCAAGCCTGAAAAAACCTTGTTATGTCCAGTTTCATGGTAAATTGCCTGAAAATAATCACTATCTCAGTAATTATACAGAAAATGATAGGATTAAGCTAGAAAACAAGAGATTAAAAATCTAGAATCCATTTGCGTATGCCTTGGTTTGTTAAAATTGAATCTGGTAAGGTTGAGAAACCCATCTTTGACCAATATGTACCCGGTCACAGAGCTTATGTGCAAGAGTTGATTGCTAAAGGACATAAAGCTAAAACCGGTTATTGGGCGTGCAAGGGTGGTGGAATGATGTTATTTGAGGCGGCATCAATGGATGAAGCACAGGCAATAGTATTGGCTGATCCCTTGGTACAAAACGATTGTGTCAGCTACGAACTATTTGAATGGCAAATTGTTGTGGAATAATACACAAATTTTAAAATTTAGTGTTATAGTAATGGAAGACCTGGATCTATGCGATTTCAACGCCCAAATCTTGTCAGGACCGGAAGGTAGCAGCAATACGGGATGCTTGAGGTAGGCGTAGTCTCCGGGTCGCCTTATTTGTAGGAGCTTTCAGCAGCAATGCCTGGTTTTGGAGATATTGTACAAAAAGCTTTTTATCTTGGTGTAGGCTTGGCCTCTTACGCTGGCGAAAAAGCTGGGGGAAAATTAGCCGAACTGCGATCGCAAGTCCAGAAATTAGCAGATGAAATGGTAGCCAAAGGCGAGATGAACACAGAGGAAGCTCGCCGCTTTGTCGAGGATATGATGAAGCAGGCTCAACAGCAGCCAACATCTGGACAAACGCCTGAAAAAACAACCCCTTCTGAACCTCGACGGATAGATATCCTAGAGGATGACGAAGAACCAACTGTGAAAACGGCGACAAAAGAAAATACAAAAAATGTCGATAATGTAGATCGGCTACGGGATCAAGTGCTAGAACTACAGGAAGAGTTAAAACGGCTGCAACGCGAACCCTAGGAAGCCATATTTTGCTGTGGGTATTAGTAATATTTAATTATATAAAAATGACGCTATACCCAAAAGGTTTGTAAGTGCAATTACCCACTTTGTACTCTATAACTTCCAGTTAAACGGCGTGAAGCGTCATGTTTTTAGCCAGTAAGGGCATGAAGTTATGGAACAGTGGCAAAAAGACTTAATAGGCATGATCGAAACTGTGGCTGATGAAGTAGAGCAGTTTTTTGTGGAAATGAATGACATGATAGACGCTTTTTTTGAGATCACGGAAGAGATCACAGAAGAAGTACAAAGCACATTTGTAGCTGATATTGATCTGTTTTTACAAGAATTAACTGAACCAATTTTAGAAATTTATTGGGAACTAGAAGACATCACAGAAGATGTAGATCCCGGTTTTCCTTATGCAGTAGAAGCTACACGAGAAAAAAATGCTGCTTGTATTGGTTGTAGCAACTATCACGGACAGGTTTATAGTGGTAATTTGTTAGTCTGCGGTATGCACCCTCATGGTTGGGATGATGAAAGTTGTCCAGACTGGGAAAAAGAAATTGAGTAAGAGACTTCCAAATAAAAAAATATCCCAAAATTTCTTGTGGTGCAGGCATCTTTGCCAATAATATCAGGACGGGCAAGATGCCCATCCCACAAGATTGGATTATCTTCTTTGTGGAGTCCTCTAAGTAACTAATCAAGCTGGGAAGAAATGTTAAAAACTGTTAAGTTAATAATTGTGAATCTCTGCATTTCTTTTTACTAACATTATGAGTAACTTTGCACCAGAAATGGTATCCCCAGCTAGTCAAGAAATAAAATATGGTGAACGCGAGATTGCGGAAGGTAAATTAATTACATTTCCTAATCCCCGCATTGGACGACGCTATGATGTGAGTATTACTCTCCCGGAATTTACTTGTAAATGTCCTTTTTCCGGTTATCCCGACTTTGCGACTATTTATATTAGTTACATTCCCGATGAACGAGTGGTAGAGTTGAAAGCTCTCAAGCTTTATATTAACAGTTACCGCGATCGCTACATCTCCCATGAAGAAACAGCAAATCAAATTTTAGATGATTTTGTTGCTGCTTGTGATCCTTTAGAAATTACTGTGAAAACAGATTTTACCCCTCGTGGGAATGTGCATACTGTAGTTGAAGTCAGACATCAAAAAGCTCTTTAAGCGAAAAGGATTGTAGAGACGTTCCATGGAACGTCTCTACTTATACACGTAGGGTGGGCATTGCCCACCAAAACCCTCTCACGGTGGGCAATGCCCACCCTACAAGACTAAAATTATTCCTGTATCTAATTGATGTTCCATGGAACGTCTCTACTTGTATACGTAGGGTGGGCATTGCCCACCAAA
>JAKOGY010000264.1 GCA_028658405.1 Dolichospermum sp. ST_sed8
TGTTCCCTTCTCTCAATTTCTCGGTTTAGCATAACAAGTACCGAAGAGCCTAATTTTTTCTATGCTATGAATTTCTGCTAATTCGTCAAATAAACAAAATATTTGATTTAATAATTCTACTAATTCTGCTGGTGATGTCCGACTTGATAATTCTGTAAAACCGACAATATCGGCAAATAATACTGTCACTGCATGAAAACTGTTAGCAATAGTTGTAGGTAAAATCTTCATCTGTCTCAAAGTCGAATACTTCTGGGCTGACAATTGCCTCGAACTGGGTTTTGATAGCATTAATATTAGTCATCATGCCCGTTTTGCGTTATGAGTAGTTAAACCAGTGTAACCGGATTGAGAAAAAATAAATGGCTCGTCCCCCGACGTTAACTTTTGATCGTGGTACGTTAATTTTACACCCACCACCACGAAGTAAAAATTGGATAGACTATGCAATTTGGGATGATAGAATTGAAAAATTCCGAATTCCGGCAATTAGATACCGTTCCTTAGTCGAAGCCCTGCAAGCAGAAGCAACGGATTTTATTGATGAAGCTAAGGCTTTTTATCCTTTAGAGTTGATTGCTAGTTTGGAAATGACTCCCTATCCCCACCAAAATGAGGCGTTAGCGGCTTGGAAACTGGCAGGACGACAGGGGGTAGTTGTCCTGCCGACAGCAGCGGGTAAGACTTATTTAGCGCAAATGGCTATGCAAGCCACACCACGCACGACATTAATTGTCGTCCCTACATTGGATTTAATGCACCAGTGGTATGCTCACTTAGTAGCGGCTTTTCCTGATGGGGAAGTGGGTTTACTTGGGGGTGGTTCACGGGATAGAACCGCAATTCTAGTTGCTACCTATGATAGTGCAGCCATTCATGCAGAAAGTTTAGGTAATAAATATGCTTTGATAATTTTTGATGAATGTCACCATTTACCTACAGATTTTAACAGAGTTATTGCTGAATATGCGATCGCTCCCTATCGGTTAGGACTTTCCGCAACCCCAGAACGCACAGATGGAAAACACGCTGATTTAAATATTCTCATTGGTAAAGAGGTTTATCGTCAACGGGCTGAAGATTTAGCTGGCAAAGCTTTAGCGGCACATGAAATTGTGCAAATTAAAGTCAAATTATCTCAATTAGAAAGAGAGAAATACAATCAATTAATTCAAACTCGCAATGATTTTTTGAAGCAGTCAAAAATCTCTTTAGGAAGTCTCCAAGGTTGGCAAATGTTTGTGCAAATGAGTGCGCGTTCTCAACCGGGAAGAAAAGCAATGTTAGCACATCGTCAAGCCAAAGAAATCGCTTTAGGCACAGATGGTAAAATCCGGGTACTTCTAGATTTATTAGCTACACATTTTTTAGAAAGAACTTTAATTTTTACTGCTGATAATGCTACAGTTTACCGCATTTCTCAAGACTTATTAATTCCCGCAATTACTCATCAAACACCAGTCAAAGAAAGGCATGAAATTTTAACTAAATTTAAAGCAGGTGAATATAATACTTTAGTTGCTTCCAACGTCCTAAATGAAGGTGTAGATGTCCCCGCAGCCAGTATTGCGATTATTTTATCAGGAACAGGTTCAACCAGGGAATATATTCAACGATTGGGGAGAATATTACGGAAAGGAAATTTAGAAAATAAACAAGCAATTTTATATGAAGTTATAGCCGAAGATACCAGCGAAGAAAAGACTTCAGCTAGACGCAGGGGAGAAAATAACAGCCGGGAAGAAAAGCCGCAAAAAGCAAATTTACAAGTTATTTATAGTAGTGAAAAGAAAAGCGATTTAAAAGCAGCAGAACAACTAGAAATTAATTATTCAACCCAAAAGAAAGATGTTACCAACAGAACTACTGATACACCGCCAAAACGGCGAGGAAATTATCCCAAAAAGACTGAAACTTGATCAAAAACATTTGAGTTTAGCGACTGAATTAATTAGTTTTTTTCAAGAAGCAGTTGGTAAAACTCAAGGATTATTAGAACGTCAATTAACAGACTTTGAAGGAGATAGTACAGATTATCGCATGAAGCGAGGTTTAGCATATATTCTCAAAAGTAGTTTTTGCACCTTTGAAATAGTCAGTCCCCTCGAACCACTCATGTTAAGAGCGAGGGTATTTGCTTTAGCAGCAAAATCCGTTGCTAGTCGGGAATCAACGGATATGACTTTAAATAAAATAGCTGATGATTTAAGCCAAGAACTCAACCAAGAAGTTTTACCTGCTCAAATCCGAGATGGACTTTATGCTGATTTATCAGAAAATAAAATTTTAACTGCTTTTGATGTTCCTAAACCAGAAGATGTTTTACATCGTTATAACTTATCTCAAGTGCAAGGAATTTTTTATAAAGCCAGTCAATTAATATTAAATGCTCATCGGAATGTTCCCGGAGAATATAAACTCTTATTTAGATATTTAAAACTATTTCAATTAATGGCTTATATTGAAGGTGATGCCGATCATGGTTTTACAATTAGTGTAGATGGTCCCACAAGTTTATTTACTCCCAGCACTCGCTACGGTTTAGCTATAGCCAAATTAATTCCGGCTTTACTTCATGTCACAAAATGGAGTTTATCAGCCACCTTACAAACCCGTGATTTTTACACAAATGAATGGAAAACAGGACGTTTCACCCTTAATTCTGAATGTGGATTAGTCTCCCACTATCCCCCAGGCAAACCCTATGATAGTATGTTAGAAGAATCATTTGCGAGTAAATGGGATAGTTTGAAAAGTGGTTGGATTTTAGAAAGAGAAGTAGATTTAATTCCCATTCCTGGTAGTGTAATGATTCCCGATTTTCGTCTAGTTCATCCAGACGGACGGGTATTTATTTTAGAAATAGTTGGTTATTGGCGACCAGAATATTTACAAAAGAAATTTGCTCAAGTAAGAAAGGCAAATTGTGATAATTTAATTTTAGCAATTTCCGAAAGATTGAATTTAGAAAAAGCCGGAGTCAAACTAGATAATGTTCCCGCGAGAATAATTTGGTTTAAAGAAAAACTCCTACCAAAATCAGTATTAGCCGTTATGGAGTAATGCAAAGAATCATCAAATCCATTAATTCATCCGTTCTTATCTGCGTTTATCTGCGTTTATCTGCGTTTATCTGCGTTCAACCCACATTCAGCAAGGAACTGTAAAATCAGTTTTTGTCTATCTGTGAGTTGAATCGAAGATTTAATCCCATCCACAAATAATACTGTTCGGTTAACGAAAATTTCCACCTAAAGAACCTATTAATAAAACTGATAAACTATGGAAAATGTTGGGTTTCGTTCCTCAACCCAACCTACGTATTTTCGTTTTTTTAGCCTTAACCGAACAGTATTGATTAAGTATGGATGCCATACAATATTATTTACACTCATTTACTTCCATAGATTTTTTGAAACGCGATCGCCCTTTACGTCTCCTCAAAGAAATATTACCAGGTGAAGGGGAATCACTCTACCCTCGCAGGTTTGATTTATTAATAGTAGATGAAGTCCATAACGTCGCCCCCTCTGCTGGTGGTAAATATGCAGTAGATTCTATGCGAACCGGTGCTATTAGACTATTAGTTCCCCACTTTGAACATAAGTTATTTTTAACAGCCACACCGCATAACGGCTACCCCGAAAGTTTTACCGCTTTATTAGAATTATTAGACTCTCAAAGATTTGCACGGGGAGTAACACCAGACAGAAAACAATTACAAGTAGTCATGGTTCGCAGATTAAAACAAGAAATGCAAAATTGGGATGGTTCACCCCTATTTCCTAAACGTCAATTAGCAGCCATTTCTGTAGACTATCCCAGGGATGAAAGGCAAGCCCATGCAGCATTAAAACAATATACTGAATTACGCTGTCAAGGGGTGGTAGATAACACCGAAAAATACGCCACAGAATTTGTGTTAAAACTCTTAAAAAAACGGCTATTTTCTTCACCAGCAGCTTTTGCTAGTACCTTAGAACAACACCAAATATCAATTAATAATTCCCGTCGTCGTAACAGTAATTTATCCCGTCCCACGGAAGGAATTTTAAGGAGACAATTACAAGAAATTGAAGAAGATTTTGCCGATGATGACATTTATGAAGAATCTACAGATGAAGCAATTACTAATACAACTCGGTTATTTAGAGAATTAAATCCTCAAGAACAAATGCCCAAGTAGAAGAAGCAATGATGGGGAAACGGACTATTTTAGATACAACAGTAGCAGAAAAGGAATCAGAACCTGTCCGCCGGATGTTAAAATTTGAGGGTCAAGTCCGGGAACAAATTGAAAAATTACGAGAACAATTAAATGAAACTCGTCAACATTTACGACTGACACCAAATAATATTGAAGCAGTGGTAAAGATTGGGTTGGAATTAGCAGAACAACCAGGGTTAATTGAGGCTAATTTAGCAGAAGTAACCGGGAAAGCTTTTTATTTACCACCTTTGAAAAGTAGTTGGGCAGCTTGTAGTGAAGGGTTAGCACATCCCCATACAAAAGTAATTCGTCCTATTGTTTTTGACCCTGAATTATCCCACGGTAGAGATGATGTAGTATTGGCGCATTTGAATCATCGGTTGGTGCAAATGTGTTTACGTTTGTTAAGGGCGGAAGTGTGGTCAAAAGAGGGGAAAAAATCATTAAATCGAGTGACGGCGCGATTAGTTCCTAATTCAGTTTTAGAGACACCTGCGGTAATTGCTTATGGAAGATTGGTAATTTTAGGAAGTGACCAACAGCGATTACATGAAGAAGTAATTACGGCGGGTGGTTTATTAAAGGAAGGTAAGTTTAACCGCATGGGTGTAATGCAAATTCAATCTGCATTATCGGCAGTTTTACCAGATTTAGCACCGGAAAAGATCAGAAAGACTTTAGAGAGTTTATGGAATAGTCATGCAGATTTATTAATGCAATCTTTGCAAGTGCGAATGCAAGATAGGGCTAAGAGTTTGCAGCGAGATTTAAGCAATCGGGCGGAAAAAGAAGCGGCGGATATTACTGCTATTTTAACAGAATTACAAAGGAGTATTGAACAAGAATTAAATGAACCGGAGATTAAGCAGTTGGAATTGTTTAATACGGCAGAAAAAGAACAGTTTGAGCGTAATGTTAATAGTTTAAAGGTGAGATTGGCACAAATTCCCGCAGAAGTTGAAAGGGAGGTTGCAGCAGTGAAAGCGCGGTTTACAAATCCTACACCTAGACTATTTCCGTTAGCGGTTATTTATTTAGTTCCGCAGAAATTGGCGAAATAGGGAATGGGGGATTGGTAATTTGTTAATTGTCAGAAATGGCTATAGCTTGCGTGACGACGTAGGAGTCATACGCCTCCCGTAAGGGATACAGGATGTCCAGGATTTGAGGATTTACAGGATGTGATTGTTAAGAATTATAACATAAGTTATAACTTATGTTATAATAAAAATATATACTTGGGAAAAACCAGTTACATAAAAACATTATGGCTGATAAAATTTATCCTATTAATCCTGCAAAAATTGGTAATCAAAATGGGTTTCGTCTCCCGCAATCTTTTTTTAAAGATTATCCCCATTTAGCTAATGCTTCAGGTTATTTACAGGTATTATCTGATAACACATTGTTAGTAAAATTAGATACGGATGATACTAATAATGATGATGAAGATGAAAGTGTGATGTTAAGTTTATTTTTAGATTTTCTCATGCAAGATGCTATGAAAAATCCTGATAAATTGGTTATGTACACCCAGGAAATGAGCGAAGAAATAGATGATTTAGTAGCAAATGTAGAAATCGGGGAATAGGAAATGGAGAATAGGGAAGCTGCATTTACTTGTAATGGGTGGCAGATATTTTTTGACCCATTATTTAATACCCAATGGATAGAATTGCGTGATAAGGTGAAAAAATTAAAAGATGAATTACCCAAAGAGGAATTTATCAAACATCCAGACGCGAAATTATTAAAAGCGTTAAATATTGGCATTAAAGAAAAAATTACCCAAGACCCTTTTGCGTCATATTTCATTTTACAAAAACCTTTACAAAAGTATGGTCGTCTCAAAAAAATGGGACTACCAGAAAGATATAGATTGTTTTTTAGGGTTTTTAAAGAACAAAAGATAATTATTATTCTGTGGTTAGGTTTTCCGCGTAAGGAAGGGGATAAAAAAGATTGTTACCAAGTGTTTACTAAAAAAGTTGAAAATAGTGATTTTCCTGAAAATGTGGATCAATTTATGATTGAATATATGAATGAAGCTAATTTAGATAATTCTAAATAGGGAATTGTCTGATAGCGTAGCGTGGCGTTAGCCATATCAGGATAACCATGATTATAGGATTTTCAGGATGTTATTGATATATTTTTTGTGGGGTGTTTGGTAATTTTATTTTGTCAGAATCAGGATTTCCAGGATTTGAGGATATACAGGATATTGTTTAGACAATAAATAAGAAAATTTCTCATAAAAATAGTCGGTTTTAACCGACTTTAGCTTTTAGACAGGGAATTTATTCCCTGGCTATTATAATGAGTTGACTATTAAGGTAAAAGTATTTTATAATGTCAACTATTCACAGACAATTTATCAAAAACATCCTGAAAATCCTATAATCCTGGATATCCTGATTCTGACAAAATACTATCTATAAATAATAGATGATTGAACGCGGATAAACGCCGATAAACACGGATTTTTAACAGATAATTAATTTTCAATTGTTATCCCATCCTGTACATTCTTAAATCCTGGATATCCTGATTCTGACAAATTATTACCCAATTCCCAATCCCCATTCCCCAATTATGTCTACCGCCATAAATTTTCTGTTTGGTGTTTGGTATTTGTTAATCGTCAGAATCAGGATGTCCAGGATTATAGGATTTACAGGATGTTGTTGATAATTTTGCTGTGGGGTGTTTGGTAATTTTATTTTGTCAGAATCAGGATGTCCAGGATTTGAGGATTTACAGGATGTTGTTGATAAATTTTCTGTTTGGTGTTTGGTATTTGTTATTTGTCAGAATCAGGATGTCCAGGATTATAGGATTTACAGGATGTTGTTGATAATTTTGCTGTGGGGTGTTTGGTAATTTTATTTTGTCAGAATCAGGATGTCCAGGATT
>JAKOGY010000265.1 GCA_028658405.1 Dolichospermum sp. ST_sed8
AGAAGGGAACTCTTAACTGGAAATAAGAAACACTCATTTGCACCAGTTTAGAGCTTCAGTCAAAAAAAAGATGTTTTCACAAGATCCGTAGCCCGAAAAAAACAGTGTCATTATTTCAATCTCATGTTTTTAAACATGAGTTTTTCCTGTTCCCTGTTGCCAGTTCCCTGTTCCCTCTGAATTATTTTTTCGTGATTGAGAGATATTAATTTGGGCAAGGGTAATTAAATCATCCAGTGGTAGCTGCGATTGAGAGTCACAAGTTTGAATACCGACATTCATAGCTAAAGGAAATGGCTGTTGTTGACTGGTATTAAATTGGTCAAGAGCATTTTGTAGTCGTTGTTTAATGATTTGACAATCAGGTTCACAACCCTGCACCAGCACCACAAATTCCGCTGGTTCTATGCGTCCTATGGTATCAGAAGTCCGGCAGGTGTTTTTCAGTAATCTCGCTGCGGACAGGATAGTATCGTCTCCGTATTCTTGACCCCAGGTATCTTGAATATTTTTGAGTCCTACTAGTTCGATCAATAAGATACTGACGTTAGTTTGTGAACGCTTGGCTAACCGAATCTGCTGTTGGGCTAATAGGAAAAAACCTTGTCGGTTGTGCATTCCCGTTAATCCATCAGTGAGTGAGATTAAACGGATTTCTGCTTCTAAAATTTTGTGTTTTTGCATTTCTTTTTGCAGGAGAGTGTTGGCCCTTTCTAAGGCTGCGGTGCGATCGCGCAATTGTTTCTCCAGTTCCGAATATAACTGAAAATTCTCCATTGTTACCAATGTAATATCAGCAATAGTTTGCAGTAATTTTACCGTTTCTATACTGGGTTGATGATAATTATGCCAGTAAAGACCAATAGTACCCTTCTGTTTATGATTACAAAGGGAAACCATCACCATACTTTTAACAAATGTGCATTCATGAAAATTGTGACCAATTGTATCATCATTATTGTGTCCATCAGCAAATATTATAGGTTTATTGTTAAGCATTACCCCACCAGCAATAGAGAGATTGAGAGGAATTCGCTGGCCTTTCCAAAGGGGAGTAGTAGAGTTTTCATTAGCATAGTAGCAGAAGCCATGATCTAGAAGGACAAAAACTGCCCCATCAGATTTTGTGATTTTTCTGGCTGCGTCCAGAGCTATGTCCATAATTTGCTCTAGTGAACAAGCCTGGTACAGGTCTTGAATTACTGTTAACAGATGCTCCAATGAATCGAAATAGTCATCTGTTCCATAATCAATTGATTGATGACAACGTGGTGGGAACTGGTATGTTTCCTTCATCATTTTTTTTACTACTTATTTTTTGTAATCGTGATTGATGCTCAGTAGCTACATGATTAAATTTCCATAAAAATCAAGGTACATTAAGTTATTGTGCAACTTACAAGAGCATCCGGCAAGCGTAAAGCGAGCGTGTCTTTAGACCTGAGATATAAGCGACTCCTGCGGTAATAAAGCGCATAGAGTCTTTCTTCTCATGAAGATTGGTTGAGGTACATGAAGTTTTGTCATCTTTGCTCCTAATGGTGTTATACTGCCCACAACAGGAATGGTAATCAACCTGTATAAAAACCTAACTGCCTAACGGCTTTTCTGGTCCTTGACAATTGAGGATATAGGGTTCTATTCCATAGTTTTAGTGACTACCCTCCGAATAGGTAAAATCTTCATGGGAGCTAGACAACACAGAATTGTACGGGCGTATTGCAATACGCCCCTAGCAAGCAAAATTTGCAGCAATGCGACTACCTTCGGGCAGAGGGAAAGTTAACGCTTGGGGAGAGAACCACCTCTGGTTTAGATACTGCAAGGGATCTAAACTAAGTGGACTCGTTGAACCAAGAATCTCAGCGGCTAAAGCCAGTGAGAGTGTCAATCCGAGAGTATAAATTGCTAATACCTCATCATACTTAAGTAGGTTAGCATTGAAAATTGTCGTTATGGCAAGGCAAGAGGCAAGAGGCAAGAGTGAAGATGTTTTGGGAGATTTTACTTTTCTTTACATACCTTTAAATTTCAATGCTAACCTACTTATATTTATGACAATGATTGATTGGCTATATAACTACCCAACACTATATCCTGGTATTTTACTCAAACGCTATAAGCGGTTTTTTGCTGATATTCAACTAGACTCTGGAGAGGTTGTCACAGCACATTGTCCGAATACAGGTCCCATGACGGGAGTTTCTACTATTGGTAGTGCTGTCCAAATTTCTAAAAGTGATAATCCTCAACGTAAATTAGCTTATACCTTAGAGTTAATCCAGGTCAATGCTCATGCAACAACTTGGGTAGGTGTAAATACTGCATTACCTAATCGGGTGATTAAATTAGCCCTACAGCAGCACTTATTCCCAGAATTGGGTGAATATGAACAGGTAAAAGGTGAAGTAGTTTATGGAAAAGATCGCAAAAGCCGAGTAGATTTTTATTTAACGGGTAGTGATGAACAACGGCCAATTTATTTAGAGGTAAAAAATACAACTTGGTCAGATGGGAGTTTAGCCTTATTTCCCGACACAGAAACCACCAGAGGACAAAAGCATTTACGGGAATTAATGGAAGTTTTACCCCAAAGTCGCTCAGTAATGCTGTATTTTATTAACCGAGGTGATTGTTTAGAGTTTGCACCTGGAGATACTACAGATCCTCTATATGGTCAGTTATTACGGGAAGCAATTCAACTAGGTTTAGAAGTTTTACCCTGTCGTTTTGACGTTTCTCCAGTAGGTATTCGTTATTTAGGTTTAGCAGAATTGAAAGTTTGATTAAGCCGGAGAAAAAATGTAGAGACAATTCATGAATTGTCTCTACTTCAGAAGATAGATGGAAATTAATCGCAATTTTATGCAAGACCGCACAAAATCATAAAATCCATTAATTTATCCGTCCTCATCTGCGTTTGTCCGCGTTTAATTATTATTGAAGTCATGTCAGATCCGTTTCCCATCATTGAAGTTCCCCTAAATGCCTCTCAGGATATTGAGGATTTGGGAACAAAAGAAAAGTTTTGGTTTCGTCATCCATATTTAGGTCGTTGTCTATTTAAGAAGGCTAGACTGAATACTGGGGAAGATTGGGCTGAGAAAATAGCTGCTGAGTTGTGTAAATTATTAGGACTACCTCATGCTAAACAGGAATTAGCTATCCATAATGGAGAAAAAGGTACTATTTCACCATCATTTTTACAGGGAGAATGGGAAAATGGCACTCTCATTACTGGTAGGGAAATCCTCACACAAGGATTACCTAACTATCCACAAGATCCAAAAGATCATTCCCAACACACAATTGATAATATTTTCAGTGCTATTGAGGTTACTGCGCCTAATTTGCCCATAGAATGGATACCACCAGAAGGCATTCATATAGCCATTGATACTTTTATTGGATACTTGCTTTTAGATACATGGATAGGTAATAGTGATCGACACCATGACAACTGGGCATTTATAAGTGTTAAACATCAAATTTACTTATCACCAACTTATGATCATGGTTCTAGCCTTGGTAGAAACGAGTCTGACTCCAAACGAAAACAAAGATTAACCACAAAAGATAAAGGTTTTACTGTTGAAGCCTATGCCAAAAAATGCTATTCTGTTTTTTATTCTCCAGTTGATAATACACAACGCCTCAGAAATTTTGATGTTTTTTGTGAAGTGAAAAAGCGTTATCCAAATACTACAAAAATTTGGCTTGATAGATTGGCAAAGATTAGCAGTAATGATACTTTAAAAATTATGATGTGTATTCCAGATAATCGAATATCACCGACAGCAATTGAATTTGCACAAAAAATACTGCAATTAAATCAAAATGAACTGATCAATTTACAGTGAATTTGTTCTCTATGAAAACTCTTTTTTTGGCTTGGCAAGATCCAACAACTCGCGCTTGGTTGCCTGTAGGAAGATTAACATTTGATGGGAAAATGTATACTTTTGCATATACTCAAGGAGCTAAAGAAGCTCAAGATAAATATGATTTTAATTTAGTATACTCGTTTCCAAATTTGAACAAAGTTTACACATCAACTGAGTTATTTCCCTTGTTTTATAACCGAATGATGCAAAGTTCTCGACCAGACTACAAAGATTATATTCAATGGCTCAACATTCCTAAAAATGAAGATGATCCAATTGCTATTCTTTCTCGTTCTGGAGGACGTAAGGTAACAGATCATTATGAAGTTTTTCCCTGTCCAGAACCAGATGAAAATGGTTTATACTATATCCATTTTTTTGCTCATGGTTTGCGACATCTTCCACCATCTGCAACCGAAAGAATTAATCAATTACAAAATCAAGAAATTTTGTATTTAGCAAATGAATTTCAAAATCCCTATGATAACCGTGCATTACTTTTATGTACAGAAGATCATCATATTGTTGGTTATTGTCCTCGGTATATTGTAGATGATGTTTTTAAATTAAATAATCATAAAAAACCGATAAAAGTCCGAGTTGAGCGTGTCAACCCAGTTTCAGCACCACTTCAGTTACGGTTACTGTGCAATATAACAGCAGATTGGGATGATGATTTTCGTCCATTTTCTAGTCAGGAATATCAACCGATATTAGCTGATATCCCTGCTGAATATGCTACTACTTAAAATTGATGAGAACTGAGAAAAGCGTCAACTTCAGCCGCAGTGGGTTGAGATGCGATCGCTCCTGGTTTAATAGTAGTTAACGCCCCCACAGCACTGGCATAGGTAACAATCCTCTTAGCTGTGGTTGCGTCTTTGAGACTGTGAATCCCCACTTGTTGTAATTGATGGATAAACCCAGCCAAGAAACCATCTCCTGCACCGGTTGTATCCACAACAGACATCGGGAAAGCGGGAATTTTTCCTTCATTTTCACTTAAACAATAGGCACAACCATGTTCACCATCTGTCACCAAAACCCCTTCCAAGGAATTGAGTCTATAAGTAATTGCTCCTGGATCTGTTGTATTAAATAACCATTGTGCTTCTTCTTTTGTCAGTTTGAGAAAATCAAATCGCTTTAACAATGCCAGAATTTTGGTCTTGGCTGTGTTTTCATCTTGCCAAAATACTGGTCGCCAATTGACATCCAGAATAATTTTTAGGTCATATTGTTCTGCTAACTCTAAAGCTCGTAAAACAGCTTTTTCACTTTCAGGATAAGCTAGTTCTAAAGTTCCTACCACCAAAAAGTCGGCTTCATCAAAGAGCGCGATAGGTAACTTTGTAGCTTGGAGACGGGTATCAGCAAATTCTGAAGTATCATATTTACCAAAACCTGCAAAAGTGCGATCGCCTGCTAAATCCCTGACTACATATACTTGTCTAGTTGGTGCTGTCGAATGACGTTGCACACCCGTTGTATCTACACCAACATCTTTCAGTAATGTTATCAGTGTATTTCCTGATTCATCCTCGCCTACCGCTCCTATAAATCCGGCTGATGTTCCCAACTTCACCAAAGCACAAGCCACATTAGCGGGCGCTCCTCCGGGGTAGGGAGTCCATGATTGCACTTCTTCTAGCTTAAGTCCCAATTGATCAGCTAAACAGTCAAACAAGACTTCACCAAGACATAAAACAGAGGGATTACTCATTTCATTTTTGATTTTCGATGGAGCATGATCTAAATTTAGTTTGACACTAAGCTAGATATATTTTTGATGATCAAAAAAATGTCCCTCAGTCAGCAAGAGCCTTTCTATTTATTCTAGTTAGAATAAATACCTTTGATCTGTAGCGGTGATGAGGACAAACCTAAAATCAAAAGAAAATCTTGACATTAGTATTATTGGCAACATTTAAAACTATCTACCTCGGAAAGAATCTTCTAGAATGGGGAATAAGATTTGAGTACATATACCAAGGGAGAAATAGTAAGTCATGGCTACTAGTGAGTCTGGGACCCGTGTTAGTCTGTCAGACAGAGAACTGCAAATCATCGACTTAGTGGCCACCGGCTTAACTAACCAAGAAATTGCAGCGAAACTGGAAATTAGTAAACGCACAGTTGATAACCATATCAGTAACATTCTCAGCAAGACAAAAACCGATAACCGTGTGGCTTTGGTGCGTTGGGCTTTACAGTGGGGTAAAGTTTGTTTGAATGATGTTAATTGCTGTTCTCTTCCACCTGGGAATAATGAAAGTATCTCCTAGTCAAGAAGCTGATTAATCAAGCTTTTTTACTGCTTTATAGGTAGTTGATTTACGCTGTTGTGTACTACTTTACATATTTAAAAAGTAAGGTCAAAGCACAGGTATTTAGAAGCGTAAATCAATTATCCTGAGAATATAATTTTAATTATCGTTTTGGACATTATTAAATTATGTATAAACAATTGTTGAAACCAATTATCTTTGTAATTACAAGCATCGTCACTATATTACCACAGGTGAGTATTGCTGCACCAAAAGGGTTTCAATCCCCCAGTGGTAATATTTTCTGTGAGCTAATTCCAGGAGAAATAAATAGTTTAAGGTGTGAAATCAATACTTCACTAAAACCTAAACCTCCAGAACCCTATCCTGGATATTGCGGGTTTGATTGGGGAAGGGGTTTTTTATTACCTGCTGACGCTAGACCAGAAATTTTGTGTATTAGTGATACTATTGCTAATAAAAATAAAACCGTTTTGGCTTATGGACGGACTTGGAACAATGGTGGTTTTAAATGTGTTTCCCAAAAAACAGGTTTGACTTGTACTAATAGTAATGGTGTTGGTTTTTTTCTCAGTCGAGAAAAATGGCGAGTATTAGGTCTTTCTAGACCTTAGTTACAAATCGGCTGCTTTTGAAAACCCTTAGCTTGTCCGTAATACACATTTTTAAACTGCACCTGATTTGTCCCAGGATTGTAGAGAGTATAAGTTGCTTTTCCTAGAGTCCGTCCCACATTTCCCACACCAATCACTTGACGAGGGTTAATAGTGACAGTTTGTGGAGACAATTGATGATGGGGTGAAATGAGCAACGGTACAGAAAGTTACGCTAAGGCTGAAACGATTACTGGATAAGCTTTTCAAAATTACTTC
>JAKOGY010000266.1 GCA_028658405.1 Dolichospermum sp. ST_sed8
GTAGTGCGGGCATCTTGCCCGCTAGATATGTACCTCATAACACCGGGAAGTGCTGTATATAGGATTACAGGGGAAACGCATCTTATCAATAAGGGCAATTCAATCTCAATAACGACCAAAATATTCGCATTAACGACCACTTATTGACAATATTTTAGTCTATCACTATGACCCTAAAAAATCAATCAAACGATAAATTAGGATTTCTTGGTTTATACATTAAGCCCCGTCTAAGATGAAAACCATAGTTATTGAAAGTAGTGGGAGCATCTTGCTCCCTGCTGTTAAGTAGCGAGCAAGATGCTCGCATTACTTCAGGTTTCAAAATGGATGAGGTTTAAAACGGTATTTTATCAATAAAATTTAGATGCGTTTCCCCTGTATAGGATGACTATAGCAATCCTAAATGATTCATGAACACTTTCTGTTCCCTTGTTATAAAGACAATCTTTAAAGCCCACTTACTTAATTTTTGACATTAACAGAGATTCCGCAAATTTTGAGAGTGCCGTTATTATTGCTAATTTTCACTGATGTCAGTTCTTGGTTTAACAAATAGAATCTGCCCATGATACTAACTGAATTATAACGCCCATTCTTGGATTTTTTCAGCATTAATGTGGCTTTTTTCTGTTTATTCACTCCTTTAAGGATGAGAATATCTCCAAAATTAAAGCTTCCTGATGCAGTTAATTTATCACTATTTACTTTGGCGTTAATATTAGCAATACTATAACCTAAAAACTTGAGATTACCTACAAGACTAGCTGAATTATTGATATTTCCATTACTGTCTTTACCCAGAGTAACTGTAGCACCGTTGAAAGCTAAAATACCGAAATCGAAATCATTTTTTGCTTTTAGTCCTCTTTCATTGAGGATGATACCTAATGCAGTGAATCTTTTCCCTAAAATAGTAATATTCCCTAAACCTGAAACTCTTTTTTTTGTTAAATCAACTTTCAATTTAGGAACATTCAATTGAAGAATATTAACTAAATTCATAAATACATCTTTCAGGAAAACATCTTGAATATTAAATGATAATTTTCCTTTACCTAAATCTTGATTAAAGGCTGTAATATCTGCTTCACCTGTAGCAATTTTCTGGGTTAAATTAACTGTTAACAGGGGAATACTGAGAGTTAAGAAACCGACTAAGTTGATCTGAATATTTTTCAGATTAATCCTATTTTGATTAATATCAAATGTAATACCTGCTAGAGTATTTCCTAAAATGGAAATCTTCCCAAAACCACTACCGCAGCCAGTTTTGATATCTATAATTAAATCATCAACATCAATACTTAAAAGATTAGCTAAATTCAAATCAAAGTTTTTAAATATCGCACTTGTAGAAGTAATTTTAAATTCCACATTGGCAATTTCGTTACCAAGCAATTCTACATAGCCATCTCCCTGAAGATACTGTTCGGTAGGTGTGACTTTTAAGGCTAAATCTAAACTGTCATCATCTGATCCTGTGATTTTGGCAAATCCTAAATCTATTTCCGAAACTTTTAACGAACCACTAATTTTATTTAAACTTGTGTTACCTTGCAAGAGTAAAATAGCTTCATGACCCCAAGCATGAATTTTGCCATTAATTTCTAATCCTTCTGATATCGGTTGTCCTGCAATTGTTGTGCAAAAGGGAACATATTTAATCAATGGGTTGGGTGTTCCATCTGCATCTGCATCAACTGATTCAATCTGCAAATTATCTAATGTTTCCAATAAGGATAATGCTTTGTTAACTAAATCTGGGGAAAAACCTGCTTGTTTTTGAATGAAAGCAGTGACCGGACCTTGCCATAAATCTATTAAACTAACGGGTTGATTAACAGTTAGAACTAATGCTAATCTTTGAGGATCGTTAGTATCTATTATGAATGCTACTTCTATGTCTATTTCTTCCCATCTCAAATCACCAATGAATCCCAAGTTATCAAAGTAAGGAGGTAAATATGTTCCACCTCCTTGAAATCTGAGATTACGCAGTTCAGTTCCGATTAATCCATAGGGATTATGCCAGGTTTTCTCCCCTTTTTGACTAAAATATGCTGTTAAAGATTTAGGTTCAAGGGAGAGATTTCCTGCAAGAAATAACTTAGGTTCATTTTCCTGACTGGGATCGTAACCTTGAAGAATTAAGTTTCCCGTTAATCCAAATTTGGGCTGTAAATTAGCATCAATATCTAATTCGATGAGTAAATTATTAAAATCAGCTTGTAATGGTGGCTGAGAAAATAGGCTTCTTTTGCCTTTAATATGACCTGTTAAACTGACTTTTCCTGTTGAGTCTAGGCTAATTAATCCTCTTAAGTCTCTGATTCTTAAATGTTGATGAATAAAATCACTGATGTTTTTAGGAAATGTCTGTAAATCAATATCTCCAATCAAACTAAATCCTCTGTTTAAATTAATTTTACCTAATTTTTTGTCAGCGAAAATACGGTTTTTGCTAGATATAATTAATTCTGGATTGTCTAGTTTTATATTACTGATGATAGGAACTATATTTGTGATTTTACTAAACCTAAATTCATGATTTAATTGATATTTTAAGCTGGTGTCGTTACTAAAAACTAATTCAATATTTTGGTTATTGAGTAATCCCTGTAAATATATTTCTAGTTCTTGACCAATTTTACATATTTTAAATTTTGGTTTAACTATAATAATTTGATGATTTCCGAATACTTCAGTAATAATTCTATCAAATATTACATTTATGTATTCGACTTTACTATGAATGTTAAAAATTTTGTCTAAATCTATCTGCACATCATCACCAAAATCCAAGTAAGTCTCGGAATTTGATGAAAATAAATTTACATTCTCTAAAGCTGCCAATTTTAATTTGATAGCTTCAGGTAAAATAATACCTGCTACATCAACACTATTAAACATAAGTAAATATACTTGGGTGGAAGTAAATAAAAGAATAAGTATCAAATAGGAAATAACAACATATCCTACTGCACTCAAGGCTAGGTAGATTACATGATTATTTACTATACTTGGTAAAATTTTGTATTTGTTAAAGTTCCGGTATTAATTTTAGCATTTAATATAGTATTAATATCAAATCGGGCTGATTTATCTATGAAAAACATGATGATCTATCTATGGCAAGATTTTTGCTACAGTAAGTAATACATAGATTATTTTATATGATTAAACCAATTTAGTCAAATTTTTGGATTATGGCTTTAAAAGAAAACACAACAAAAAGAAGACGAGGTGCGCTTTTATCTCCTAAAGGACTACAACGCTTGCAAGAAGCTATATCATCATGGGAGATTATAGAAAACCAGGGACAACGCCTCTCTTTAGAGGATTTATCAGACTATACGAAACTCTCTGCCAAAACTCTCAGTCGCTTATGGTCGGCTAGTAAAGGTGTAGACCAAAAAACTCTAAAATTATGTTTTAGTACCTTCAATCTAGAACTGTATGAAGAAGATTACATCTTCCTAATGGAAGATTTTGAAACCAAAATATTAGATAGTAATAGTATATGTCTAAGAACAGAAAGTCCTGTTTGGTGGTCATATCCAGATGGACCAGTACCTTTAGATTCTCCTTTATATATTGAGCGTCAACCTATAGAAAAATTAATGTATCGAGAAGTGACTCAACCAGGTTGTGTAATGAGAATTTTCGCTCCTGGACAGATGGGTAAAACGTCTTTGATACTGCGTCTTTTGTCCTTTGCAGATGCAAAAGGATATCGCACTATAAATTTAAGTTTTTCTCAGATAGATGCTTATTGCTTAACTGACTTAAATAAGTTTTTGCGTTCTTTTTGTAGCCAAATTGCTATAAAACTGGGTATAGCGCCTAATATTAGTGAACATTGGGATGAAGATGTGGGTTATAAGTTAACCTGTAGTCTTTACTTTCAGTATTATATTCTCCAGGAGAGTGACAAACCTCTAGTTTTAGTATTGAGCGAAGTAGAACGATTTTTTGAATATCCCCATATTGCTGAGGAATTTTTTGCTTTGTTGCGTTGTTGGTACGAAGAATCACGGCAAAATAACTTATGGAAAAATTTGAGGTTAGTAGTTGCTTATTCAACAGAACAGTATTTTTGTTTAGATATCAATAACTCTCTGTTTAATATTGGACTACCTATCCGTTTGCAAGAATTTACTCAGCAACAGGTAGAAGAATTAGCTAGGCGATATGGGCTAAGTTGGACTGCGGGCAAAGAATCGGCTCAGTTAATATCTCTTCTTGGTGGTCATCCAGCATTGATACAATTGGCGTTGTATTATCTTCACTCTGGGGCTACGACTTTACTAGACTTGATCAAGGAGGCGATCGCTAATGGTGGTATTTATCGCTATCATTTGCAGCAACATTGGGTCAAACTGTTAGCTAATCCTGGTTTAATGAGGACATATACTGAACTTGTTACCACTAAAGAAAGTCTGGTTATTGATCCTATCCATGCTTATCAATTGGAAAGTTTAGGACTAATTACCTTTGATGGCGATCGCGTATTACCCCGTTGTCAACTCTATCGGACTTATTTTGCCAAGCAATTAGCTACCATTGTTTAACTATAGTTAGGTGACAGGGAACAGGTGACAGGTGACAGTGCTAAAAGCCTTTGGGTGTCTACGTTTTAGTTTTATTTGATGTCCACTAAAGAAAAGTTTATAGTCCGTTAAGGGACTTCCAATTAAAAAAACATCCCAAAATTTCTTGTAGTGCGGGCCGAAAAGTCCCCTAATCATCAAGGACGGGCAGGATGCCCATCCCACAAAATTGGGTAATTTATTTTTTGGTGTTCCCTAAAACGGAATTGAATTATTAGCCCTGAACTATGGCTGACCCAGGGCTACGCTATCAGTTCTGGGCGGATTATGTTTAGAATGAAATAGCCCTGCTATAACACCTCAAAAGCAATGAGTTTACTCTAACAAAAGACTACACAATTCATCTATTTTTTTACTATTTTGAGAAATCATTTGTTGGGCTGCTACTTGTAGCTGGCGAATATTTCGTAAAGTAGTCTTATCTATTTCTTCTAGTTCTGAATCTAAAAATGTTTGCAACCGATAATAAGAACTTGTAGTTTCTGGATTACTAGATGCAAACAACCGTTCTAACTCTCCAGCCACAACTTCACTACTACCATCAAACATAATATTTAAAAGTGGTCTTCCCCATTGCAAAAGTCCCCAATTTTTGACTTTATTATAAGGATAAACACTTGTCAGCGAACCTGTACCTAGAGAAACCATTAAGATATCTTCTGTATTTAGTACCCTATCTGCTTCTCTTTTACTACTAATTTTTGCTTCAGAAATAGCTAACTGCGATGGATTATTAGCAAAAACTCCCCCATCTACTAACGTATAAAAACCATTAGTATTGTGTTTAGTGACAATGCGATGGGGAGGAAAATAAGTAGGAGTAGCACTGGTGGCTAATGCGGCATCTAAAAGCGAAAATCCTGCACATAAATTGCGAACTCTTTTAGATTCTATCTGTTCTTTTTCCCGTTTGTTAGTAAAAAATATGGGGATTCGCTGCTCGATATCATAACCGGTGACAAAAACTTCTTTCAGATTATTTTCTATCAGACTATCACCAAAATATTGTTTGAGCATTTCTACTCTGCTAGTAGAAGCATATTTGGGCTGTAAAAATATATCTTCTAAAGGTCCAAGTAACTTTTCAAATAATGGCTCATAAAATATTTCCACTCCATACTCAATAAATAGTTCTGAGAGATCCGCAGCAGTGTATTCAGCTTGAGTTAATTTATCAGAGATTTCTTTATTTAATCGGGGTTTAGTTAGCCCCAGTGCTAAAATTCCACCAGTGGAAATACCAGCAATTAAATCAAACAAACTAAATATAGGTTTTTGTGTGCGCTTTTCAATTTCTGCTAGAACAAGTGCAGGGATAATACCACGAATACCACCTCCATCGATGGACAGTATTTTATATTTAGGTTGTGGTGTTTGATTCTTATTTTCTTGTAATTTTTCTGTAGATAATGAGGGAAATGATAGGATATTAACAGATGCTTCTACTGCGTTGATTGTGGTTTTTTCCTGCTGAGAACTAATTACATTCTCAGTCTGAATTTCTTCTTGATCAGATGATTCTCCTAGAAAGGGAATTTGTGCTAAATTCCAACTAGGATCACCATAAAAATTTCCCTGATAAGATTCTCCAGTTTGGTTTTTGACTATTTTTCCTTCTCCTTCATCTAATTTCCAATAAGCAACTAATCCTTCTTCATCCCCAACTATTAACCCAGAACGATGGGTTTTAATTTGTTCCTGATTACATGGATAATTCCAGATACTAATATGAGCTAATTGTCCTGAAAAATGTATATTATTGTGTAAAGTTCCCCCCAAGGTGATCGGACTTGTGGCTTTATTTAAAGTAGAACCCGTAAAATATTCTATGTATTGATTATGATCAAGATATACGGTGATATCACTTTGATTGAAAACAATAGCGAAAAAGTGCCATTTTCCAATGGTTAATTCTCCATTACCTAGAGTTTTGATAAATTTGCTAAATTTTTCATCAATGTAAATATCTAAATTTCCTGTAGGACTAACACCAACTTCAAAATTATCACTGTATCTATCTGAAGAACGGGCAAAAAAGACATTTCGTGTTCCATAAGTAGTAGCTTGTCTAGTGAGATGATGGGGATTAATCCATCCTGAAACTGTAAAACCTGAAATACCCTCAGACAAAACTGGATCAGGATCATTTTTGCCAAAATCTATGTAATCATTTTCACCATCAAAGCTTACAACCCATTGTTCAATTACTTTGTTTTCCACGGAATTTTTATCTCCTATTATTTAGTACAAAAACCGAAAAACGTGAATATTTGTGTAGAAATCAGCGTCTATAAAAATTATCCAATAACTCCAATTCTGATATAGGACTCCTATTTGATTTTTGAACATATACGTAGGGTGGGCATTGCCCACAATATCCGGGTTCTGGTGG
>JAKOGY010000267.1 GCA_028658405.1 Dolichospermum sp. ST_sed8
GGTAGCGATCGCTAATCCCAAATCCCCAAACGACCATTTTTCGTTGTGTGACAGTTTAGGGTGCGGAAGATGGGTTTTAAACGAAGAATACCGAATTATTCGACCTGATGGCACAATCCGCTGGATCTGGGGACGATGCTTTCCCATTAGGGATACTTTTGGGCAGATTTACCGAATTGGCGCTATAGCAGAAGATATTACAGACCGGAAACACACAGAGCAGGAACGCGATCGCTTATTACAAATCTTAGCATCACAAAATCAAACTTTAGAAACTCAAGTTCTCGAACGCACAGCAGAATTTCAAGAAAGTGAAAAACGTTTTCGTAATCTTGTGGAAACTTCTAGTGATTGGATTTGGGAAGTTAATGAATCGGGCGTTTATACCTATTCTAGTCCACAAATTACTGCTGTTTTGGGATATTCCCCAGCAGAAGTTTTAGGTAAAACACCTTTTGATTTAATGCCAATGGCAGAAGCGAAACGTGTATTAAAAGAGTTTATGAACTTCGTTGCCGATCAAGTGCCTTTTCAATGCTTAGAAAATACTAATCGTCATAAAGATGGCAAACTAATTATTTTAGAAACCAGCGCAGTTCCGATTTTTGATGCAAATGGACAATTTCGTGGCTATCGGGGCATGGATCGAGATATCACTGCCCGCAAACAGACAGAAATAGCTTTATGGCGACATGAACTCCGGTTTCAGAGAATTGCGGACAATATTCCCGGCGTAATGTATCAATATGTTCTCCATCCTGACGGATCTCATGAATTTATATATGTGAGCGATCGATCTCAAGAACTCTATGAACTAGAACCAGTTACCATTATCACCGATGCCAATAATCTATTTAAGTTGGTACACCCAGAAGATATGTCCTCAATGTATGAGACAATTTCCCACTCAGCACAGACCTTAGAACAATGGTCATGGGAGGGGAAAATAATTACCCCATCTGGTCGGATGAAATGGATACATGGTATTTCTCAACCGCAAAAACAAGCCAACGGCGATATTTTATGGGATGGATTAATTCTTGATATTACCGATCGCAAACAGATCGAAATTGCCCTGCGTGAGAGTGAAGAATTTAACCGCAGCATCTTTGACAACAACGCCGATTGTTTGAAGGTTTTAGACCTTGATGGCAACATCATCTCCATGAACCAACCAGGGCAAAATTTGATGGAAATTGATGACTTTGCCAAGGTGTGTGGTCAAGAATGGGAGAAATTTTGGGTAGGACAAGATCAGTTAAAAGCGATTCAGGCGATAGAAACTGCAAAAGGTGGAACTGTCAGTCGTTTTCAAGGATTCTGTCCGACTGCTAAGGGTATTCCTAAATGGTGGGATGTCTTGATTGCTCCTATTCCTGATTTAGAAGGAAATATCCTGCGATTAGTGGCTACTTCCCGTGATATCACTGCCAATAAAGAGGCAGACAAACAACTTCGTAATCTATCAGACCGATTGAATTTAGCGATCAAGTCTGCTCAAATTGGTATTTGGGACTGGGATATTGTTAATGATCATCTGGTCTGGGATGAGCGGATGTACGAACTCTATGGGGTAAATTCCTCAGATTTTTTAGGTGTTTACCAAGCATGGGAATCAGGTTTACATCCCGACGATCTTTTATTTAGCCGCACCGCTATTCAGCAAGCTATTGAGGGGGAAAAAGACTTTGAGCCAGAATTTAGGGTTGTCTGGACTGATGGCACAATTAAGTTTATCAAAGCTTATGCGATTGTCCAGCGTGACCAGCAAGGAAAGGCGCAACGGATGATCGGCACTAACTTTGATATTAGTCAACAAAAAGCTGTACTGCATGAAAGAGAACTAGCAGAAGCTGAGATCCTTCGCAGTCGAGATTTGCGCGAGGCAATTTTTAATGAATCAGCTGATGCCCTATTCCTGGTTGATATGGAAACAGTCAAAACTCTAGACTGTAACGAAAGAGCAGTAGAGATGTTTGCTGCTACCAATAAAAATGATCTGATTGGGATTAAAGGATATAATTTACAAAAGCAGCCATTCACCCCCGAAGAACTAACAGCACTTAATAATGAGGTAGAAACCCAAGGGGTTTGGAGTCGAGAGTTGGAGTACAAAACCTTTGAAGATCAATTATTTTGGGGCAACCTAGCTGTTAAGAAAATTACTGTAGCTGGTCATAAGATGAATCTTGTCCGAGTCACGGATATCAGCCAACACAAACTGATAGAAACTCAACTTCAAGAAACAAATCAACAACTTGTTGCCTCCAATCAAGAACTCGCCCGCGCTACTCGTCTGAAAGATGAGTTTCTTGCAAATATGAGTCATGAACTCCGCACCCCCCTTAATGCCATTCTCGGACTCTCGGAAGGTTTGCAAGATGAAGTTTGTGGGGTGATCAATGAGCGACAACGCCGCAATTTACAAACTATTGAGCGCAGCGGTACTCATTTATTAGCACTGATTAATGACATTCTGGATTTATCGAAAATTGAAGCGGGACAAGTGGAATTAGACTGCACTCCCACAGCCATGAGTCAACTGTGCCAATGGAGTCTATCGTTTATTAAACAGCAAGCTTTCCAAAAACGGATTCAGGTTGATGTGAAAATTCAACCCAATTTGCCAGATATCTTAGTAGATGAACGGCGTATCCGCCAAGTTTTGATTAACTTACTCAATAATGCTGTGAAATTTACTCTAGAAGGGGGGAATATTACCTTAACAGTCACATCGAAGGAATACCCCCCAGAATCCCAAATTACACATCTGCGAAACTTTATCAGAATAGCAGTCATTGATACAGGTATCGGTATAGCCCCGGAAAATATCCCTAAACTATTTCAACCTTTCGTACAAATTGATAGTTCCTTAAATCGTAAATATACAGGCACTGGTTTAGGGCTTGCTCTCGTTAAGCGGATTGTGGAAATGCACGGTGGACAAGTAACCATAAACTCTCAAATCGGTGTGGGGAGTAGTTTTTTTGTGGATTTACCTTGTGCTAATATCCCTAAATCCGCCTCTCAATCCGTAGATCAATCACAAGCTAATTCAGTCTGCATTTTCAATAATACAGTTAAGAAATCTCCATTGATTTTATTGGCAGAAGATAATCAAGGCAATATCCTCTCTTTCTCTAGCTATTTAGAGGCTAAAGGATACCGAATTATTTTAGCAAAAAACGGATTGGAAGCTATCGAAATGACGAAATCCCACTGTCCTGATTTAATTTTAATGGATATTCAAATGCCAGAAATGGATGGTTTAGAGGCTATAAGACAGATTCGATTAAACCCAGTTTTCGTAACTCTGCCTATTATTGCTCTAACATCCTTAGCTATGCCGGGTGATCAGGAAAGATGTTTAGCCGCAGGAGCAAATGATTATCTCTCCAAACCTCTTAAACTCAAGCAACTGGTAAATACTATGCAACAGCTTTTAGAAATGTAGGTTGGGTTGAGCGACTCTTAACCCAACATTGTCAAATATATTGTTGGGTAACATGAGCGTCAACCCAACCTAGGATATTTATAAGAGCATCCGGCAAGCGTAAAACTCAGTGTCTTTAGACCTGAGATATAAGCGACTCGTGCGGTTTTAACCGCATAGAGTCTTTCTTTTCATGAAGATTGGTTGAGGTGCATGAAGTTTTGTCATCTTTGTTCCTAATAGTGTTATAATGTTCACAACAGGAATGGTAATCAACCTGTATAAAAACCTAACTGCCTAACGGCTTTTCTGATCCTTGACTCTTGTTGATATGGGGTTCTATTCCATAGTTCTAGTGACTACCCTCCGAATAGGTAAAATCTTCATGGGAGCTAGACAACACAGAATTGTACGGGCGTATTGCAATACGCCCCTAGCAAGCAAAATTTGCAGCAATGCGACTACCTTCGGGCAGAGGGAAAGTTAACGCTTGGGGAGAGAACCACCTCTGGTTTAGATACTGCAAGGGATCTGAGCTAAGTGGACTCGTTGAACCAAGAATCTCAGCGGCTAAAGCCAGTGAGAGTGTCAAAAACTCTAAATTCCAATTATGTCAGATTCTCTAATTAATGCCGAAATATTGCCACCATCACCGCTTGCTAAATTAAAGGAAAATATCGCTGTCATTCGCGCCCAATTGCGTCCAGGACAAACACAAATGGCGGATTGGCAGTCGGGTCCATTGGCGGTGTCTGCTGTGCCTGGGGCGGGCAAATCTACGGGAATGGCTGCGGCTGCGGCGATCGCTATTGCTCGTCAATATGAGTATTATCTAAATACAGGTAATAAGGATTATAAACAGTTAATCGTTGTCACTTTCACCCGTTCTGCTACTGCCAATATTAAATTAAAAATTCGGGAAAACTTAAAAAAATTATCTTTACCACAAACAGGATTTGCCGTTTATACTTTGCATGGTTTAGCTTTAATTATCGCTAGTCGCCATCCTAACTTATCAGGGTTACAGTTAGAAAATGCGACATTAATCACACCAAATCAAAGCCATAAATTTATTCGCACAGCAGTAGAAAAATGGATTGCTAATTATCCAGAAATTTATCTGCGTTTACTTGCAGGACAGCAATTTGATGGCGAAGAAACCGAAAAACTCCGTCGTCAGTCGGTGCTGCGAACGGAAATATTACCAGATTTAGCTTACACCGTGATTCATGAAGCCAAAAGTTCAGGAATATCACCAGAAGATTTATTAAAGTGGAGTGAACAAACTCAAGATAAATATGGAATTTTAAGAATATCGGCGGGATTATATGAACAATATCAAAACTTAATGCAGTTGCAAGATTTCATTGATTATGATGATATGATATTAGGGGCTTTAAAAGTTTTGAGAAATTCTAGCACCTGCCGCATTGAACAAAGTAAGATTTTTGCTGTTTTTGAAGATGAAGCTCAAGATTCTAGCCCCTTACAAACAGATTTATTAGAAATACTCGCTAGTCAAGAATATGCAGAGATTTTAGATAAATCTGCTTTGAATTTAATTAGAGTTGGTGATCCTAATCAAGCCATTAATTCAACCTTTACACCTGCTGACCCTATTTATTTTCGGGAATTTTGCGAAGATTGTCAAAGTAAAGATAGACTAGCCGAAATGGATCAAGCTGGGCGCAGTACACAAATAATTATTGATGCTGCTAACTTTGCTTTAGAATGGGTAAATAGTCAGGATTTTACGAAAACTAAACCGGGACGAGAACCATTTAGAAATCAGAAAATTCAACCAGTTAATCAACCAAATGGAAATCCGCAACCTGTGGGACAGGGATTAGAACTTCATACCCCTAGAGATATTCATCATACAGTTGAATTACTTTCCCAAAGAGTGATTGAGTTATTTACAGAAAATCCCCAATCTTGTGCAGCCATATTAGTTCGAGAAAATCGCCAAGGTAGATGGTTAGCTGCTGCTTTAGAACCGATATGCAAAGAACATAAAATTAAACTTTATGATGTGGGAGAAAAAGAACGTCGTTCTCATGTTCCTCAAGAAATTCTTTCATTATTACAGTTTTGCGAGCGCCCCCATTCTGCCGATTATCTCAAAGCTACTTTAGATGTTCTGGTCGAACGGCAATTAATTCCTACCCAAGATATTAATACTCTAGCTAGTCTACCGGAAGAATTTTTATATCCGGGTCCTTTAGCTCCACCGCAAACAGAAATAGTGCAAAAAGTGGCGCATCTTTGTCGAAGTTTACTTCGTGCTTATTTAGAATTACCGTTTTATCAAATAATTTCTTTTTTTGCCTTAACTTTAAAATATGATCAAGCCGAATTAGCCACTGCTGACAAACTTGCAGAACGGGTAAATCAGCAAATTTTTGGGAATAGTTCTATGGGGGCAATGATATCAGCTTTAAGTGAAATTGTCAGTTCTGAAAGATTTGAATCTGTAGAACCAGAAAATATAGAAGAACAATATACCAAAGCCGGACAATTAACAATTATTACCATGCACAAAGCCAAGGGGTTAGACTGGGATTATGTATTTTTGCCTTTTCTCCATGAAAACTTAATTCCTGGCAGATTTTGGATTCCACCTCAAGGGCAATTTTTAGGTGATTTTACCTTATCAGAAGTTGCCCGCGCCCAAATTCGTGCGGGACTGCACAAAAAACCCATCCCTGATATTAATCAAGCTTGGGAAGAGTCAAAATACTTGAAAATGGCTGAAGAATATCGGTTACTTTATGTGGCTATGACTAGAGCGAAAAAACTTTTATGGATGTCTGCGGCGCAAAAAGCGCCCTTTACTTGGAGTAAACCGGATAATTTACAAACATCAGCCCCTTGTCCAGTTTTTGCAGCTTTAAAACGGCAATTTGTTTAATGAAATCATTGGAAATCAGCAACTTAAAAAATATATTTTTGAAGTCTCAATATCCCGACTTGCCGGAACTGTAAATCTACAAATACAGCGGTTTTCGCTCTTATGAGGTACATCTTAGCCCCCTCATCGCTTGCGGGAAGGGGGTTGGGGGTGGGGTTCTTGTACCTCATAACACCGGGAAGTGCTGTAAATTGATAAAATAGAAAGAGAAAAATTAGTCAGTGAATTAGGATTGTAAAGCTATATAATAGAAGTCTAAATTATTTTCCAGATTTTACTCAAAATTAAAATTTAATGACTAGGTTTATACATGATAAATTCGCCAAAGACTATCTAGAAGAATTATTAAAAGATTACGGAGAAGTCAAAGCATCAGAAAAAGTTTCAGGAGAAATTAAAGAAATAGATGTTTTATTCACGCCTGCTAAACAACAAAGTTCTAAATTACAAATACTAGGGTTACTAGGAAGACTTGCCGAAAATCCTGCAATAATAGAACCATACCGCAATCCAGCTTCTACCGATGAAATCTGCGACTGTATTCTTAAGTTATTAGAAGTCAAGGCTTTATTGCGACGAGAAGCCAAAGCCAATAAAATCAAACTTCAGGAGTCAGAAATTCCTAAATTGTGGATTTTAACCC
>JAKOGY010000268.1 GCA_028658405.1 Dolichospermum sp. ST_sed8
TCAAGAGAGCGGTAGAACCATAATTTATTTTATCAATTTATTATTAAAATGTATAATTAATTTTGCATGGGTACTTAATACTAGTCTAGGACAATACTCTCAGGCGGAAAAATTCTTTCAAAAATCTTTAGATATCTTTAAAAAAATTGGCGACCAGAGACGAGCAGCACTGACTCTTAATGCGATGGGCGTATATTATCGCACAAGTGATCAATATCCAAAAGCTCTAGAATTTTATGAACAAGCCTTAAACATTTTCATAAAAATAGGCGAGCGCAGAGGCGAAGGAACTTCCCTTAATAATATTGGAGATTTTCGACGCAATCAAGGCGAGTATTCCCAAGCACAAGAAATATTTCAGCAAGCATTAGCAATTTTTAAAGAAGTTGGCAACAAAGAGGGTGAAGGAGTTGCACTGAGTAATATTGGCAGAGTTTACGCCCATCAGGATCAGTATCCTCAAGCACTGAAGTTCTTTGGAGAAGCTTTGGCAATTTTCAAACAAATTGGTGACAAGGCGAGCGAAGCACGAACTATTAGATATATAGGTAGTGCGTTTTATCAATCTGGCAAATTTGCAGAAGCGGAAAAAACGCTACGCGATGGTATGGAGGTTTTAGAAACCCTGCGAACAAAATTAAGTGACGCTAACAAAATCTCAATTTTTGAAACACAAACTGCAACTTACCGCTTACTCCAACAAGTTCTAATTGCTCAAAATAAAACCAATGAAGCCTTAGAAATTTCTGAACGGGGACGTTCCAGGGCATTTGTAGAGTTATTAACTTCACGTCTATCTACCAAAAATTCAGATCAAATCGCAGAACTTCCTGTTGCTAAACCGACTATATCCTTATTACAAAAAATCGCCAAACAACAAAATGCTACCCTTGTTCAATATTCCATTATTTATGATGATTTGAAAATTGATGGTAAACAACAAACCAAACAATCAGAACTTTATATCTGGGTCATCAAACCCACAGGTGAAATTACATTTCGCAAATCTGACCTCAAACCTCTATGGCAAAAAGAAAATACAACTCTTGCAGAACTTGTTACTACCAGTCGTGAATCTATTGGTGTCACGGAACGTGGCGGAATTATACCTGAACCTGTTAAGGGTGTTAATCAAACCAAACGCTTACAACAACTTCACCAATTATTAATTACACCAATTGCTGACCTTTTCCCTAAAAAAGAAACTGAAAGAGTCGTTTTCATTCCTCAAAGTGAATTATTCCTTGTTCCTTTCCCTGCACTGCAAGATGAAAAAGGCAAATACTTAATCGAAAAACACACCATCCTCACCGCCCCATCAATTCAGGTATTGGATTTAACCCACAAGCAAAGAATCGCCAGTAAAAAATCAGGAATTGGCAAAGGGGAAATATTAGTAGTTGGTAATCCCACCATGCCAAAAAATCCCATCACCGATGAACAGTTAACATCTCTACCCGGTGCAGAAAGGGAAGCAATCAAAATTGCAAAATTGTTGAACACCCAAGAAATTACAGGTAGTAAAGCCACTAAAATAGCCATTGTCCAAAAAATGCTCAAAGCCAGAATTATTCATTTTGCCACTCATGGCTTAGTTGATGATTTTAAAGGATTTGGTGTACCAGGTGCGATCGCTTTTGCTTCCAGTGGTAAAGATAACGGTTTTCTGACATCGGGGGAAATTCTCGATTTAAAACTCAATGCCGAACTCATAGTTCTCAGTGCTTGCGATACAGGAAGAGGACGCATTACTGGTGATGGTGTCGTCGGTTTATCGCGCTCTTTAATTAGTGCTGGTATACCCAGTATTGTAGTTTCTTTATGGTCAGTTGGTGATGATTCCACATCTTTACTGATGACTGAATTTTATAAAAATATGCAACAAAAACAAGATAAAGCCACAGCATTAAGACAAGCAATGTTGACAACAATGAAACATAAAAATTATCAAAGTCCCTACCATTGGGCAGCTTTTACTTTAATAGGTGAAGTTGAATAAATGGGGACTGGGGACTGGGGACTGGGGACTGGGGACTGGGTAAGAAGATTTTAGATTGGAGTTAATTTAATGATAATCCAAAATTGAATCACCAATTACCAATTACCAATCACCAATTACCAATTACCAATTACCAATTACCAATTACCAATTACCAATTACCAATCACCAATTACCAATTACCAATCACAAAAAGGAGGAATAAATCATGTCAACTATCAAACGCCGTCATTTTCTGCAATTAGCCGGTTCTACCTTAGCAACAGTGGGTATAAGCCAATTAGATATAATGCACCAGGGACATCGCTATGCTCAAGTTCTGGCTCAAAATACACCCCGCAAATTAGCATTACTGGTGGGAATTAATCAATATTCTGCTCCCATTACACATTTAGAAGGTTGTGTAACTGATGTCAAATTACAACAAGAGTTATTAATTCACCGCTTTGGTTTTAACCCTAAAGATATCCTCACATTGACAGATCAAAAAGCTACCCGTCAAGGTATCCTGACAGCTTTTGAAGAACATTTGATTAACCAAGCAAAACCCGGAGATGTGGTAGTATTTCACTTTTCTGGACATGGTTCAAGAGTCATAGATCCAAATCGAGATCAACCAGATGGATTCAATAGCACTCTAGTTCCTATAGATAGCAAACTACCAGAGGGATATCCAATTACTGGTGGTGTGGTATCAGACATTATGGGACACACCTTATTTTTACTCATGTCTGCCTTGAAAACAGAAAATGTTACTGTAGTTTTAGATTGTTGTCATTCTGGTGGTGGGACAAGGGGAAATTTGCGGGTGCGATCGCTTTCTGGTGGTGAAGACCTTAAACCTAGTTCAGTAGAACTTAATTATCAAAAACAATGGTTAGGACGCTTGGATCTGTCACCAGAAAAGTTTATTGAACTTCGCAGAAAAGGGGTGGCCAAGGGAGTTGTTATTGCTAGTGCCAGACGGGATGAACGGGCTGCTGATATGAATTTTAGTGATTTCCATGCAGGTGCTTTTACTTATGCTTTAACCCAGTATTTATGGCAACAAACCAATAATCAATCTATCAATAATGCCATCGTCAATGTTGGTCGAAGTACAGCAGCTTTGGCTTATCAGCAAGGAAACTATCAAAATCCACAAATAGAATCGAATCTGACCCAAGAAAACACCAACACACCCATTTATTTTACACCTCAACAAGCAATTTCAGCCGAAGCTGTCATCACTAAAGTCGAAAACAACCAAGTAGAATTATGGTTAGGTGGGTTAGATTCACAAACTCTAGAAGCCTTTAAAAAAGGTGCTATTTTTACGGCTTTAGATAGTCAAGGTAGTCAACGAGGATTAGTGAAACTAGAGTCACGACAAGGATTAATCGGGCAAGGGAAACTACTTTCCACAAAGCAAAATTTACAACTACAACCAGGAACATTATTACAAGAACGTATCCGTAGTATTCCCAACAATCTAACTTTGAAAATTGGTATTGATCAATCTTTTGATAATAACATTACCCAGCAAGCAATAAAATCTCTGCAAGCACTTGTGCGTATTGAACCCAAACAATTAGGTACTTCAGAAGTGCAGTACATTTTTGGACGCATGACTCAAGCCAAGTATGAAGAGTTACAGAAAAATAGAGTCAAAAATCTTCCCCAAGTAGGTAGTTTAGGCTTATTTTTACCCAGCCAAGATGCGATTCTCCCCGCTTCCTTTGGTGAAAATAAAGAAACTGTCCAAGAAGCAATAACCAGATTAAAACCTAAGTTTAAATCCCTGCTGGCAGCACGAATTATTAAGCAGGTATTAGGTAATACCAATTCATCACGGCTAAATGTGACTGTTTCCATGAATATTGCTAATAGCCAAAAAATCATTGCTGAAACTTTTGCTATTCGTGGTAAAACAGCACTTCCCGTAGATTCAAACAAAACCATACCAGTATCACCTATGAAGTTTTCTGAGTTAGGGATACCTCAATTAACTGTAGGAACACAAATTGATTTCCAAATAGAAAATCAGGAATCTAGTCATCTCTACGTGAGCATTTTAGTGATTGATGCCGAAGGAGAAATGACGGTTATTTTTCCTAATGATTGGTCAGCTTCAGAAACAGCAGCACTGGTAACTCCAAAACAGAAATTAGTAGTTCCTCAAGCTGGTATTGATGGCTTTAAACTTACCATTGGTGAACCCTTGGGCATTGCTGAAGCACTTGTTATTGCTAGTACCACACCTTTGCGAACTTCCCTGAAAGCATTACAAACAATTGCCAAAAGCAAAGGTCTGGAAAATCGTAGAAGTCCTATGGCTGTTAATGATGATCTATTAGAAGTGACAGATAATTTGCTCAATGATTTAGATGCAGGTACTCGTAACGGTGATAATGTAGCAACAACCGAACTCCCAGATAATGTTCGTGGTATTGATACGAGAAAGCTGGCAGCAATGGCGATCGCTTTTGAAGTTTTGAGGAGTTGAAAAACGTCATTGATGCCTACGTATTGCGGCTCACAAACATAAACGCTCCAGCTTGCAAACAAGACAATTTTTGGCTCAAATTAATTGCAAATAACAAATCCTGCCTGCACTTGCAGTGAATCTGCTTGTCTATAAAAGTATTGAGCTTCTGCCATATTTAACCGGCATTCCGCACTTCAAAATGTCACATACTTATGATTCACAAAATGTTACTAAATTAGGATAATTTTATTAAGTATTAATCCTGATTTTTTCTGGTGGTAATGCGATAGCGAAGCGCGACCTAGGAATCGCTATCTGACCATTATTAGCCCGATATTGGTAATCTTGGTGTACTACAAAATGAAGTGTGGAATGTGGGATTAAAAACAATTTCCATTCACTTTCCTAAAGATGTTTATATGTTAGCTCTATGGGTGCTTGCTAATGATTTAGCTTACTCTAAGCGACATTCAGGTACTCGTCGAACAACAATTCATGGTTTATCACTTAAACTATCTTATTTAACAGATATTGATTTTAAATCTATTAAATCTCAATTTGTAGATGCAGGATTCTCTGCTGAAGCTACTATTGAACCAGATGGTAATAACCATCCTCATGATATTTTTCAATTAATCACTGGGGAAGATGAAAAAAGTTCACAAGAATACTGATATAGTAAATGTTTAAATCAGGAGGATAACAGCATGGAATTTACTGGAACTTGGCATATTTATGAAATGTCGAATTGGGATGACGAATATTTTAATATGGAAGTACAGGCTTATATCGAAATTGATGAACAAGGAAATGGGGAGTTTCAGTTTGGATTGGTTACTGGATATATTGATGGGGATATTGTTAAAGATGGCAATGCTAACAAATTAGAATTTACTTGGGAGGGTAATGATGAAAATGATGAGGCTTCTGGTAGTGGTTGGTTGAAATTGGAAGACGAAAATGAACTGGAAGGAAAAATCAAATTTCATCAAGGTGATAGTTCTACATTGTTAGCAAAACGGGCTTAATTATCTAAATCACAATAGACTATGAGTGACTTTGACAAAGAAGTAGCCAAAATAGAAAAGTATAATCAACCAATATTGGATGGGTTTAAAATATGGTTAGAGAAAGTTAATCTTTCAGCTAAAACGATAAAAAACCACATCTTAAATATTGAGTTTTTTGCTGAATATCTTGTTAGCTATGAACCATTGCAAAAACTTGATGAAGCCGATGACCAAGATGTTTATGATTTTCTATTAAATTATTTTCCACATAAAGCAATGTGGGCATCTGAAAGCAGCACTAAATCTTACATGGGTTCTTTCAAAAAGTTTTTCTTGTATATGGTGGAAACCCAGAAAATTAGTCCTGAGATAGAAGCTGAAGTTAAAGAAACTATCAAAGAAGGTAAACAGGACTTTCTTGATGCTGTGAGTGAGTAATTACCAAGATGCCAAAATCTACAACTTTTGCACAATAATATTCCTATATCTCTCGATTTGTAGAAGCATAATCTCTAAATAATTTTTGCGCCCAATCTATATCATAAGGTAAAGGAGGCTTGATTGGACGATAATCTTTCTCATGGGTTTGTCCGTCGTGTAAAATAGCATTAACGACTATACAGGGTTCTTCACTCAAATTAATTGCACCATGTAATACTCCCGGAGGAATTGTAATAATTGTTGGTTCTTTTTCACTTAAAAATGTATATTGATATTCACGGTTGTGTAGACTAGTTATTAAAATTTGTCCCTTCACTACTAATAATTGATCTGTTTGATGCCTATGGACAAACATATCATCTATAAAATTACTAGAAATATGAACCAATGTAGTTTGATTACTATTAGCTAGAGAGTAGAATGAAACCATTCCCACTCTTATTGAATCTAATTTGCGAATTTTAATTCTTTTACTGCCAGTCATTTTTGTACCTCGTTATTTTAGTAAATCTAGCGAATGTACCATCAGAAACAAGTATTACAAAACCTTAGTTTGTAAGATGACAGAATATGGTTAAAACTTTGATTTAGGTATAGAGTATTGCATAGAAACCAATACCTAAAAGTATATTTAGTAACATTAATAATAAGTTAAATAGCTTTTAGTATAGAAATTCCCAGATAAAATCATTTCTTTGGAAGATTTGGCGACTTTTTATAAGTATACTTAGGGTTTGCATAAAAGAAAGCAAAAGGGTTGATAGATAAAGGTTTGCAGGGTTTTATAACCAAACAAGTGCAAGATTATTGACAACAGATGTTTAAAACCCTTGCATTTTCATCAAAAATAATCGCGTAAATTTGAGGACTAATTGTAGCGACCTGCAATTATAAATGCCCAAACCTGCAATCAAGGGATTTTCCAACCAGGATTAAATGCAACTATAATTACACTTCAACCAGAATTAATTGCAACTGAACGGGGTGAAATGAGCAACGGTACAGAAAGTTACGCTAAGGCTGAAACGATTACTGGATAAGCTTTTCAAAATTACTTC
>JAKOGY010000269.1 GCA_028658405.1 Dolichospermum sp. ST_sed8
CAACTAATTGAAGACTTGGACAAACAGTAATATATGGATAGTTATGGGTAGAAATTATCAAGCTGTTCCTACCCCTATATTAGTTAAAAGCTTAGGATTTAGAGGATTGAAGCTGATAATTTTGAATAGTAGATTCTACAAGAATTGGGACTAACTGCACAGCACAGGCTTTTAATTCTGGTTGCAGGGAATCAGGACAAGCCTCTGAATGGGTAAGAGTGTTAGCTTCCGCATCATTTGCCCATAGCTTACCCCAGTGCATGGGGACAAAGACAGTACCGGGGGAAATAGCTTTTGTGACTTTAGCTGGAAACTTAGTTTTACCACGACGCGATCGCACTTCTAACCACTGATTATCAATAATACCCAAACCAGCAGCATCACGGGGATGAATCTCAATAAACGGTTGCGGGTGCAGTTTGCGAATTTTCTCAATTCTGCCAGTTCGTGTTTGTGTATGCCAATGCCCGTATAATCTACCAGTAGTTAATATAAAAGGATAATTCTCATCAGGTGGTTCAGCAAGTCCTTTAGAATAATATGCACCAAACTTAGCGCGTCCATCAGGTGTATGAAATCGCAAATTAGTATATAGGCGTTTAGTTTCTGAATTACTACCTTGTGCATAAGGCCAATGAGTTGGACCTTGTGCGGCTAAAAACTCATGACTTAAACCAGACATATCACAAGGACGCTGACGAGTTAATTGGACAAATTCAGCATAAACTTCCGCAGAATTATTAAAAGTAAATTTATCAGTAAAACCTAATCTTTTTCCCACTTCCGCAAAAATTTCCCAATCAGGTTTTGCTTCTCTTGGTGGTTCCCGAAAAGCCGAACATAGAGTTACCATTCTTTCCGAATTAGTCATGATCCCAGTTTTTTCACCCCACTGCGCCGCAGGTAATAAAACATGAGCATAAGCTGATGTTTCAGTAGGATAATAAGCATCTTGATAGACAGTAAAAGGAGATTTTAATAACGCCTTTTTCGTTCTTTCTAAATCTGGCATACTTACAGCCGGATTAGTAGCTGCAATCCATAATAAACCTACATTTCCCGTTTCCAAACTAGTTATAATTTCCCAAGCAGTTAAACCAGAAATAGGGGAAATCTGTCCTCTTTCCAAACCCCAAAAATCCTCAACTTCTGCGCGATGTTGGGCATTTTTTACCAACCGATAACCCGGTAATAAATGGGCTAACCCTCCCGCTTCTCTGCCACCCATAGCATTAGGTTGACCAGTCAAAGAAAAGGGACCCGCACCAGGTTTACCGATTTGTCCCGTCATTAAATGTAAATTAATAATAGTTCTAACTTTAGCCGTACCTTCTGAAGATTGATTAACACCCATTGACCATAAAGAAAGTACAGATTTTGATTTTCCCCAATATTTAGCAGCGGTTTCTAAATCTTCAATACTAATACCACAACGACTAGCCACAACTTCCGGAGAATAATGCCGAATTACCTCAGCATAAGCTGGAAAATTACTAGTACAATCATCAATAAAAGCTGGATCAATATAATCCCATTTCATTAACAAATAGGCAATACCATTTAACAAATCAATATCTGTACCTGGACGAATAGCTAAATGTAAATCGGCTGCTTCTGCGGTAGGAGTCCGCCGAGGATCAACCACAACCATTTTAACATGGCGATTTTTTTTATGATATTTTGCTAACCGATTAAAAATAATAGGATGACATTCTGCCGTATTTGTACCAATTAAAAAAGCACAATCAGTTAATTCTAAATCATCGTAACAACAAGGAGGACCATCAGCACCAAAACTTTGAATGTACCCAGATACTGCACTAGACATACACAACCGGGAATTAGCATCGAAATTATTAGTTCCTAAACAACCTTTAAGTAACTTTTGAGCAATATAATAATCTTCAGTTTGAAATTGTCCAGAACCATACATACAGATAGAATCTGTGGCTTGATTCAATCTTAATGTTTGAATCCGGTGGGTAATAATCTCAAAAGCTTCATTCCAACTCACACGCCGAAATTCTTCATTTAAAGAATCCCGCACCATAGGATAATGTAATCTACTTTTATCCAAAGATTCAGCAATAGTTGCCCCTTTAACACATACCATTCCTTGACTAGAAGGATGGGATTTATCACCCCTAACTCGCCAAATAGGAATTCCTTCACTATCTCGATTTGTGGCTTTTCCATGTTGGGCTGGTGCAGAAACTTCTAAACCACAACCAACCCCGCAATAAGGACAAAGTGTTTTGGTAAATTCTGTCATAATATTTGCAGGTTTAAAAAGTTATTTCGCGCAAAGACGCTAAGGAGCAAAGGCGCAAAGTTATGATAAACGAACCACAGAGGCACAGAGGACACAGAGATAATTTCATAAGAGGAGAAATATTTTTAATTTCTAGTTTTTATCTTCTTACCTTTGCGCCTTTGCGCCTTTGCGTGAGATAATTATTCTTCTATTAAAACAGATTGATGATTAATTATTTCTGCTTCATTTTCATTATCAGATGCAAATGAATTTTTTGGTTCTTTGAGGAAGAATCCACACATAAAGGCGCAAATCATGGCGGCTATTCCCATTGTTGCAAATAGGGTTGATGCGTCTGTTAAACTGAAGATTGTCAGATAAACTACGCCGCCAAAGTTGCCGTAAGCACCGACGTTTCCGGCTATTTGTCCGGTTGCTTCTTTTTTGATTAATGGCACTATTCCGTAGGTTGCACCACAACCAGCTTGAGCAAAGTAAGCAGCGAACATGGTGACAGCAATTGCGAGGGGGATAGGCCAATCTTTGTTAATGAAATGTGCCATTAAATAACCTATTGCAATCCCCGCAGAAACTATTGTCATTGTCCATTTACGCGAACCTAATTTATCGGAAATTAAACCACCACTGGGACGAGAAACTAGGTTAAGAAAGGGATAAATAGATGCAATCATGCCGGCGACAATATGTTCTAAACCAAAGGTTTTTTCAAAAAATGCCGGGAGCATGGAAACGGCTGCAAGTTCGGAACCAAAGTTAGTAATGTAGGTAAATTCTAATAATGCTACTTGACCAAATTGATAACGTTGATTTGCAGGATAGGTTTTTTGTCCTGTTAGTAATTCATGATTAACTTGATATGCTTGGTAAGTTTGGTAAGCAAATAATCCTGCTAATACAATCCAAACTATATACATTTGGCTGAGGGTGAGAAAATGAATTTTCTTTTGTTCTAGTCTCCAAGCTAGTAAACCCAATGCGAATATTAAACCAAGGTTAGAAACAATCAGCGCCCAAAAGCTTTTAATAGAAGTTACTTCTAATGAGCCATTCTTTTTGGGTTTTTTGTAAACTTTACCAATGGGTGTATCTTGAACGCTTTTAAAGTAGAATAGCCCGTAAATTGCGGTGACAATTCCTGTTAAGGCAATTGTTAATCTCCAGTTAGAACCGCTACCACCTAAAAAGCTGGTTGCTATTGCAATTGTTGGTAAAGCAAATTCTGCTCCAAATGCTCCAAAGTTACCCCAACCACCATAAATACCTTGAGCAATTCCCATTTCTTTGGGAGAAAACCATTCAGCTACCATACGGATTCCGACAACAAATCCAGAACCGACTATTCCCATTAATAAGCGACTTATAACTAGTTGGTTAAAGTCTTGAGCTAATGCTGTTGCTAAACAGGGAATAACAGCAAACATTAATAACAGGGAATAGGTAATTCTTGGACCGAATTTATCCAATAACATCCCAATAATCAAACGAGCGGGAATTGTTAATGCTAGGTTACAAATTCCTAATGTTTTAATTTGTTCTGGTGCTAAATGTAATTCTTTACCTATTGTGGTAGCGAAGGGGGCAAAGTTAAACCAACAAACAAAGGTTAAGAAAAATGCAAACCATGTCTGATGTAATATGCGATAGCGTCCTTTAAATGAGAATAATCCTTTTAACATTTCTTTTCTCTCACAAAATAATTAAAAAATTGGCTATGAAAACCCACAGACAATTATGAAATTGCCGAAATTAATGATTTATCAAACGCGGATAAACGCAGATAAACGCGGATGATTTGATGTCTAGTTATTTAGGTTAAATTATTGCTGGTTCTCGCAATTTTGCCCCAAATTTAGTAATTAGTATTTCTCTCAATATGGGTTGTAGGTCTTCGCAGGGAATACTTTTTTGCACACAAGTTCCTAAATGTGCATCTTTCCCCACTGTTCCACCCATGTAAATGTCTACACCTTCCAACATTTTGCCATTTTTACGCACTTTAGTTCCCATTAAGCCAATATCTGCGACTTGTGGCTGTCCACAGGAGTTAGGGCATCCTGTCCAATGAATTCGCACAGGACGTGATAAAGTTAGTTCAGATTCCAATGATTTAATCATTGATAGGGCGCGATTTTTGGTTTCTATTAAGGCAAAGTTGCAAAATTGTGCGCCTGTACATGATACTAGCGATCGCATTAACAAACCAGGATTAACTGCAAATTTCTCTAATATTGATTCTGTGAAAAATGTTGTTAAACTCGAATCGGGAATATTCGGGATAATGATATTTTGTTCTACGGTAAACCGGATTTCTCCACTTCCATAAACTTCCGATAATCGCGCAATTTCAAACATATCATCAGCAGTCAATCTGCCGACGGGAATATTTAAACCTGCGTAGTTAAATCCCGGTTGTTTTTGTTTATATATGCCCACATGATCCCGTTTTTCCCAGTCAATTTCATCTTTTGCTGCTGCGGGTAATAATGATTTTCCAAACCGGGTTTCTACTTCAGCGCGGAATTTTTCTATCCCCCATTCATCAAGTAGCCACATTAACCGGGCTTTTAGTCTATTTGCACGTAAGCCATGATCTCGGAAAATCTCGACAATCACTTTACATAATGATACAACTTCGGCAGGAGATACCCAAACATTGAGAGGAATGGCTGCTTCACAACGTTTGGCGGAAAATAAGCCACCGACAATGACGTTAAAACCAAAGATTGGGGTTTCATCTTCATTTCCCCAAAAAGCGGGAATAAAGGCTAAATCGTTAATTTCTGCGTGAACTGAATTATCTCTGCCTCCGGTAATTGCAATATTAAATTTCCGGGGAAGATTGCTAAATTCTGGATTACCTTCACCGTTGTTGGTTAGCATATCCTGAATTTGCTGGACTAATTCTCTGGTATCATAAAACTCATCTGCATCTAAACCAGCTACAGGATCACCTGTAATATTACGAACGTTATCCATCCCGGATTGGATAGTAGTTAATCCGACTTTGTGAAATTTATTAAAGATATCGGGAATATCTTCAATGTTGATCCCGCGTAGTTGTATATTCTGTCTAGTGGTAATATCGGCGCTGCCATTTTCACCGTAACGCTGTACCACTTCTGCTAAAACAGACAATTGACTGCTGTTGAGAATGCCGTTAGGTAGACGCATTCGCATCATGAATTTACCGGGAGTGACAGGACGGAAAAATACACCTAACCATTTTAGGCGATGGTTGAGGTCGTTTTCGTCCATTGCTTCCCAACCGATTTGGGCAAAATTTTCTATTTCGTTTTTAACTGCGAGTCCGTCTTTTTCGGCTTTGAATTTCTCAAATTTATTGAGTTTGTCTGTGGTAGTTGCTGTTTCTATCATGATCTTTTTTTGGGGAACAGGACTGAATTAACTGTGTATCCGTGTTCTTATCGGTTGGTGTACTTGCCACTTTGGGGAAATAACTGATAGTAGTTTCTTGTTTGGTGGTGTGACAGTTGCGATATTGTTACGTTAGTGTGATTTTTCATAACGATTCGTATAGTAGGTTACTAAATTTGAATAATTATGCAAAAATCGGATATAAAAATTGCAATTTTTGCATAATTAATGCTATTAGATGTCAATAATAAATAATAAATTTCAGATAATGTGACACATCGTCCGTAGACTGATAGTCCATAACCGCTCAAGATCAGTACATGAATGAATCAAAACAAAAGATTCTTTATGCTTTAGGCTATTTAGTCAGACAACGCAGAACAGAGTTAGGAATTTCTCAAGAGGAGTTAGGACTACGCGCCAACTTAGACCGCACATACATTTCTGGTGTGGAACGTGGAGTCAGAAATCCTTCCCTCACTGCTCTTGTCAGTCTCGCAGATGGCTTAGGTATTAGTGTTTCCGTTCTGCTCAAAAATCTGGAAATTGAAGCCGATAGAATACAGTGACAAACCAACAAAATTTAGTCGAGACAATTCAAGCCCAATTTAGACAAGGAGCAACTCAATTACAAGTCTTTAACCTTTTATCAGATCAAAAATGGCATTGTAGAGAGTGTGAAGGAAAAAATATAGGATCAACTCAGTATGCTGGTGGTGGTGGTATTCAGGGATTACAACGCGGGACAAGAAGTCGCCCTGGTCTTGTCATTGAAACAGAAAAAAAATATTGCCAAAATTGTCAACAAATACGTTTAGGAGATTGCTGGACAGGAGAGATAAAATCGGCTAATTCAGCTTCTAATATACCAGCTTCTTTAGTTCAAAGAATTCTCCAGGTTTATTCATATACAGATGTAATAGAACAGAGACAAAGAGAGAAGCATGAGTTAGTTATTGATCATAGATTTCCTATGGAACGTTGGGGAGAAAGTGAAGCTCCACATTTAACCTCTATGAGTGAAACCGAAATCAGGAAAAAATTTCAATTACTCAAGAAAGACGCTTCTGGGAATCATAATCTTTTAAAATCGAGAAGTTGTGAACGCTGTATTAAAACTGGTAAACGAGGTACACCTTTTGGTATTAAATTCTGGTATCAAGCAGGTGAAAATTGGACTCCCCAACATCAGCGAGGTGATGAAGCAGAGGAAGGTTGTATTGGTTGTGGTTGGTATGATTTTGAAGCTTGGCGTAATGCACTTAATGAAAAGCTAATTGAATTTGTTCAAAA
>JAKOGY010000026.1 GCA_028658405.1 Dolichospermum sp. ST_sed8
AATCAAACAAATCACAGTTCCGACAGAATCATCTAAATCAAACAAATCAAACGAATCACAGTTCCGACAGAATCATCTAAATCAAACAAATCAAACAAATCACAGTTCCGACTTAACCCCCACTTCCCATTTTTTACCTACTTGCTGAACCTGTAAAGATTTGCAAGAATGCAAAAATTTAACAAAACTACCACTAATCTTTAATTGTTTTATTTGTTCAGTGATTGGTTTACCATATTGTTGATAAAACTTACTCCCTAAAATGCTAACATCAACTGTTTTCTGATTATCTACCTTGCTGAAATTAGTCAAGATATTATTAATCGCTTGCTCTAAATCTGCGGAAGAATTAATAGTAGATAATATTTTTGATGTTGTAGTTGGGGATTGTGAACTATCCTGAATATTTTCTGATTTGGGTTGATGATGTTCAAATAGTGTGAGATATAATTCAGATTTATCATCAATTTGATGAACTACAATCTCAGATGGATAGTTAATAAATATCTCTCTAGCTTTTTTCCCAGGAAAGTGATGATCAATAATTTGACTAATAGTTAATTGATGTTTGCTTTTAAATAATTTAGATAGAAGCGAAAGTTTAATCCAATAACTTGTAGTTTGTTTTTGCTGTAATTTAATTAAACCCTTAATTTGGGAGATAAACTGCTTGATAGATGGTATTTCTGGCAAGGGTTTGAGAGAATAATTGACAGTTTCACTGGTGGCACTATTGAATACCTTGATATTCTCCCCATGCTGACTAACTTGATAAACTAATATGCCATTTTGCTGTAGTGTATTACATAAGTTTGTCATTACCTTATCTGATGAACAAACAAAAACTTCTTTAATATTGGGATAACGTTCATGAATAGAAGAACCAAGAGCAATCATTTTACCATCAGCATTATCTCTCCCCGCGGGAACATGAATTAAATCATAACCACGTTCATGTAATTCTATATCTAATTTTCCGCGATTTGACCAATTAGCAAAAGCAATTTTTACCTGTAGATGACAATGACAAATTGTGGTTAAAAACTTTTCTGTATTGGTATTAAGTTGCAGATTTTCTGCATCTAAAAGCAAAATAGCTATACCAGAAAATTGTCGCTGGAGTAAATGTGTAGTATTGAAATCAGGATTTTCTAGATTTAGCTGGTGAATAGAGGCAATTAAATCTGATAGTATTGGTGAATCAAAAGCTGCGGGAACAAGCACTGCTTTCAGAGATGATTGCAGTTTTTGTAATAATTCATCCCAGTTTTGAGTTTGACTGAGTATGGCTCTAAATTTTGTACTTAAAGCTGATTTATTCGCAGATATTTGCCAATTAATAGTTCGATATTTTGCAATCAATAATTCTGGTTGCTGCTGTTGAATAGCAATAATTGATTGACAAATTTCGACAGAGATTTTTTGTAATAAGTCAGAATCATTATAGGACATAGCTTACATCGTGCAGTAGAGCATCCTGGGCATAAAGTCTGAATTCTGAAAATATATTTTCCAGAACTCAACTTTCAGTAACTTCTATAACTTTAACTGTTACCTTACCTTGTGCCAACTGAATTACCAAATTTTCTCCTCTAGTCAACTCTGATACAGAACGAGGAATGATCCCATTTTCTGTTCTCACCACGGCATAACCACGCTGTAATACGGCTTTTGGGTCAATACTAGCCAATTTTTGCCGTAATACTTCTAAGTGCTGACTGGCTTGTTGCAATTGTCCTGTTGTGACTTGTAGTAATTGCCGATGTTTCCAAGACAACTTTTCTCTTTCCTGTTCTACTTGTCTATCTAACCGTAATTGACGCAATCTGTGTTTTAATCCCTGTAGCTGGTTTTCCCTAGCTGCTAATAATGAATTTACGGCTGTACATAAGGCTGTAATTCTCTGCTGCTGTTGAAGTTGTAAGTCAGATAGTACGGGAACAACGGTTTCTGCGGCGGCTGTTGGTGTATGTACGCATAAATCGGCAACTAAATCTGTGAAAGATTCATCCCTTTGATGTCCAATACCAGTAATCACGGGAATAGGACAATTAGCAACAGCCATAACCACTCTTTCATCATTAAAGCAAGCTAACTCTTCAACAGCACCACCACCTCTCGATAAAATTAATACTTCGGCACGACCATCTTTTGCTACCAGTTCGATAGCTTTAACTATGGATGCTGGTGCTTGTTCACCTTGCACTGTAGCAGGTGAAAATAAGATGTGTAAGCCAGGATATCTATGTTTGAGGGTTTTTTGAATATCACCCCAAGCAGCTGCGGTAGGAGAGGTAACAACGGCGATAATTTGCGGATGTGGGGGAAGCGATCGCTTTCTGGCTGTATCAAATAGTCCCTCAGCTTGTAAGCGATTTTTCAGTTGTTGATAGCGTAATGCCTGTAAACCCACACCCGCAGGTAAAGCTTGCCATACTGTTAATTGATACTCTCCCCGTTGGGGATAAATGCGAATACTGCCTAAAATAATTAACTGTTCACCAGTAACTGGCATTTGTGCTAATTTTGCTACTTGACTTTTCCAAGCCACGCACTTAATAGAGGCTGTACTATCAGTATCTTTTAATGTAAAAAATAACCCACTTTGGTGATGATTGGTGCTGGAAACTTCTCCAGTTACCCACACTTGTCTGAGAATTTCATCTTGTTCTAAGAGTAATTTTAGGTAGTCTGTTAAACCAGCTACGGAAAGGGCGGTATTAGGAAAGTCAAAGGTCATAGCAGTAGGTGATAGGTGATATAAGTAACCAAGATTCCCGACTTTTTTATCACCTGATCATTTATTGACAAGATTATCTAAGAAGTTGGGGATCTTACAAAAGAAGGGAACAGGGAACAGGGAACAGATAAGAAACACTCATTTGCACCAGTTTAAAGCTCAGTCAAAAAAAAGATGTTTTTTTAAGATGCGTAGCCCGAAAAAAAACAGTGTCATTATTTCAATCTCATGTTTTTAAACATGAGCTTTTCCTGTTCCCTGTTCCCTGTTCCCTCTGAATTGCATATTCACTATAATGAATCAAAAGGAGACCACACAGGCATTTCTGTGCAATTATTCAATGTTTCCAATTCTTCTGGGGAAAGTTCTGATGAATAATCATCTGTTGGGATTATTTTCCGTTGATTGTCTTCAGTATTAACCGCAGATTTTAAGTTATTAGCAACTGAATTTTTTGTTAATTGTGAAATATATTCCTGGAGATGTTCTACTACTTGTTTTTGGATATTTAAGGGTAAAGTTGCCATTAATGAAATTAATGCTTGGATATGAGGTGACATATTGTGAATATTTTTGTTGAAAATCTGATGTTGACTTTAATTCTTTCATGCTTTTGATCACTTCTACCAATTTCTTAATATGTCCTAACTCATGCGCTTTTGCTTAACCCAACCTAAAAAAAATAGCTCAGGTATTGGAATACTAATCAAAGTGATGATGTAATCAATTCCCAGATTTTATCTTTTTTAATCAATATTTTGTTGTAACCAGTTTTCTAAATCAGCCATAGCAGAAAAATCAAAGATACTTTCTCCTAATGTTTCTAATTGCGAAACTGATAACTGGCGAATTTGTGATGCAATTGCTATATCTAAATTACCAAACTGCTTTGATAATAAACGAATAATTAAATTAGCTTCTCCTTGTTGTTCACCTTGTTGCAAACCTTGTTGCAAACCTTGTTGTAAACCTTGTTTGAGGATTTCGTTATACCAGGGTGATTCTCTTAATACTGTCATATCCCACCTCATGATTTGTTGAACTATTGGTATTTCTAGGACAAATGATGCAAAAAATGATAATAAGGGTTCTAAATCGCTTAACTTTTCATTTTCTCGCAGTTTAATTACTGCTTCTGTTGACAATTGCTTCTTCTCCACCTCCTTTGAGAATGGGTACAAAGGGTAATAAAGTTGTTAAGTTTTGTTGAAATACTAAACTAGCTTCAATTTCCCTCCAGATTAATTACCCGATATTCTTGATAACTCTTGATTCCCATAAATTCTTGTTCATAGAAATTGGGAATGTTGGGTGTTTTGACGTGGGGTAAAATATTGATAAGTACAGGATATATGGGTAATTTATAACGTTCCCGTGCTAAAGCAATATAAGCCGTCATTCTCAGAGGCATTGTCTCTTTATAACGCAATTGTAGCTCATTGAGAACTAAAAATTCACCCTCTGGATTTTCGGCTTTAATCAGTACGTCGTTATCGCGGCTAATCCATTGAAATTCTGAGGAAATAAACTCTTTCACCCGAATATCTTTTCTTTGCGTTACCCATTGTACCCAATTATCGGGTGCGAGACTGATTAAGCGTTTACTACCAATATCTACTTTTTTGGTCATGGATTGATGATTGGAAAATGAAAAAAATTAGGGGAGAATTATTAATTAAGTTAGTATTATTGTATCATAAAAGTGCAATGCCTTTTGCAGATCATTGATAACAGAACTTACGCAACTGGCACATTGGTAGGGTGCGTCAGATATCAATAATCTGTTTACTTGCAGGATTTATTCAGTCTGACGCACCCTACAACAGATTTTTAGTAGGGTGCGTCAGATATCAATAATCTGTTTATTTACAGGATTTATGCAGTCTGACGCACCCCATAACAGATTTTTAGTGTGACACTTGTGTAAGTCCTAGATAATTTACCTCACGCTTTCAGAATCGGGATATTGAACACGCTGACGATAAAATTTTATATACTGATATAAGAAAAGACTGATTTATGACAAGACAACCGCACGACCAACTAGCCAAAGAATATCTAGAAGAATTATTAGCACCTTTAGGAGAGGTCAAAACCAGTAAAGATGTAAAAAGCGAAGTTCAGGAAATAGATGTTTGGTTTGTTCCGACAACAACAGCTATAAATTCTGAATTAGGATTATTAGGAAAAATGGCGGTTACAAGCTGTCTTTTTGAACCTTACCGTAATGCACCTAATGAGGTAGAAATTAGAAGTTGTTTGTTAAAATTGTATAGCGTTCAGGGTGAATTGTTAAGACAAGCGAAAAGAGAAAAACGTTCTATCTCTGAAGAAGAATTACCTTTTCTATGGATTTTAACACCAACTTGTTCTGAAAGAATCCTAGAAGGGTTTGGAGCAAAAACAAAGGAGGGATGGGAAAAAGGAGTTTATTTTCTGCCAAAATACCAGAAAGCGGCTATTGTTGCCATTAACCAATTACCCATAATAGAGGATACACTATGGTTAAGAGCAATGGGAAAGGGCAAAACTCAAACTGAAGCTATCAGCAAAGTTGTTGAACTTTCACGGGAGAATGATAAATTGAATAAACTGGTAGAAATTTTCGCATCTTGGCAGAAAAATTTAGAATTGAATAGTGATGTTAATGATGAAGAAGTAAGGGAGTTAATTATGAGTTTATCACCAGCATATCTAAAACAACGGGAAGAATGGAAACAAGAGGGACTTGAAGAAGGAAGACAGGAAGGAAGACAGGAAGGAAGACAGGAAGGAAGACAATATGAACAGCGTTTGACGGTAGAGAGTTTGTTAGTAGTGCGTTTTGGTAATTTAGATGAGGAGTTATCTGCTATTATCAGTCAGTTGATGGAACTTTCTCTCACAGAAAGAACTCAGTTATTACTTAATCTTTCCCGTGAGGAATTATTAGCTAGGTTTAAAGTTGATTAGATGTTTTAAAAAACAATGTAGAGACGTTTCATGAAACGTCTCTTTTAATAAGTTTCAATAGAATTATCTATTAAAAAAATGTATTTTGGTGTGAGAATGTTTAAAACAATAATAATAACAATAATATTCACGAAGAGATAAAGGAGTTAATTATGAGTTTATCACCTGCGTATCTTAAACAACGGGAAGAATGGAAACAAGAGGGACTTGAAGAAGGAAGACAGGAAGGAAGACAATATGAACAGCGTTTGATGGTCGAGAGTTTGTTAGCGGTACGTTTTGGTAATTTAGATGAGGAGTTATCTGCTATTATCAGTCAGTTGATGGAACTTTCTTTAACAGAAAGAACACAGGTATTAGTTAATCTTTCCCGTGAGGAATTATTAGCTAGGTTTAAAGTTGATTAAATGTAATGAAAAATAGAGGCGTTTTAGGTAACGTCTCTTTTAATCTTCTTCATCAGAATCTTGTTGTAAGATACGACGGTTCAATCTTTCATATTCATCCTCTAGTAGCCACATTTTAGCGGCTTCATAATTGTCACTAGCAAAGATGATTTTATAGTTTTGTGCAGGGTTATGGATACGGAATTTTCCTGATTGTTCTTTGACTAACATCAGAATATAAGGAGGAGATATCAAAGTATCTACCCAGATTTCTGCAAACTCCCATTCAGTTTCTTGTTCTGATGTTTGAGAGATTTTAGTAGCTTGTACGGGGTTTTGTGCGAGGTATGACATGATATTTGCCTGTAGTTTTCTTAATTTTTATTTCACCGTAGTGCAGAGGGATTCGAGTACCGTCTGCAAAAATTGGATGGATAAGGATAGTCAAAATGTGATTATAATTATCAATGTAATTACTCACCTGTATCTATGAGTCAGTGTCTTAACCCCGACTGTCTACAGCAAAATCCACCGAAGACGATATTCTGTCAACGTTGTGGCAGTAAACTGGTATTACAAGAACGGTATCGTGGTATTCAGGTTATTGGAGAGGGTGGCTTTGGGAGAACCTTTTTAGCAGTAGACGAACAGAGACTAGATACTCCCTGTGTGATTAAGCAATTTTTACCCCAACAGTCGGGAAGTGCGGCTTTAGAAAAAGCGACGGAGTTATTTAAACAAGAAGCTTTTCGACTGCGAGATTTAGGGAAACATTCACATATTCCAGATTTACTCGCTTTCTTTCCCCAAGAAGGAAGATTATATTTAATTCAGGAATTTATCGAAGGTAAAAATCTGTTAGATGAATTACAACAAAAAGGAAAATTCAGCGAATCGGAAGTTAAACAGATATTAGTTGAATTATTACCTATTTTACAATTTGTTCATGATAACAAAGTTATTCATAGAGATATTAAACCAGAAAATATTATTAGAAGTTCTCAAACTGGTGCTTTATTCCTAATTGATTTTGGAGTTTCTAAGGAAGTTGGCGGAAGTGTTTTGAGTAGAGTGGGGACGATTACGGGAACGCTGGGATATGCACCACCGGAACAAATGCGCGGGAAGGTTTTTCCGAATAGTGATCTTTATAGTTTAGCTGTAACTTGTATTCGTTTATTAACGGGATATTTTCAAAAAGATGATGGTGATGATTTAATATTTGATTCTATGAGAATGCAGTGGATATGGAAACAATATGTTTCTGTAAGTCAGGAGTTAGAAATAGTTTTAGATAAGATGTTGCAAGACTTACCTATTAATCGTTTTCAGTCAGCAACGGAAGTTTTATCAGCATTACAAATACAGGAAGTTCCAGCTAATATTATTGTCCCACAACTACCTGTTTCTCCTAATCCCTTTCAGCAAGTTTTACAATTTATTTCTCCACCACTAAAACCACCAGTTTATCCTAACCAAAACGAAAATTTAGGAAAAGGAGTAATTTTAGAAATGGTAGCAATACCTGGGGGAAAATTCCTCATGGGTTCACCCGAAGGAGAAGGAAATGATCGAGAAAAACCCCAACATCAAGTTACCATTCAACCATTTTACATGGGAAAATACCCTGTTACCCAAGTACAATGGGAAAGGGTATCACGCTTACCAGAGGTGAAGATTGATTTAAGGTCTAAACCTTCACACTTCAAAGGTGAAAATCTTCCAGTTGAAAATGTATCATGGCATGACGCACAAGAATTTTGTGCTAGGATCAGCAAAGCTACAGGTAAATTATATCGCTTGCCCAGCGAAGCTGAATGGGAATATGCCTGTAGAGCTAATACCACAACTCTCTACTACTTTGGTGACACTATTACCACCGATTTAGTCAATCATAATAATAAGTATGGACAAACCACAGATGTAGGAAAATTTCCCCCCAATGCCTTTGGTTTATATGATATGCACGGGAATGTATGGGAGTGGTGTGAAGATGGCTGGCACGAAAATTATATTAACGCACCTACTTGGCCCAATAACACTATCCCTTGGATTAGTCAAGGTGACAATAACCGTCTGCTGCGTGGTGGTCAGTGGTATCTCAATCCTTCTTATTGCCGTTCGGCCAGTCGCAGCTACAATAATGGAGACCGCAGGAACAAAGACAACAGTTTTCGGTTGGTAGTTTCTGGTGCAGGGACTCTTTAGTTATTTACCCTTCCAAATATTTTTAATCGAAAATGTCTGAACTATGATTTTTATGATTTAAGGATTTACATCCCACATTCCGCACCCCCCGGTGTCACAATCGGTAATTTCGGATTTTTGAATACATTAAAGGATAATTTTTATACAAAAATGTCGAAATTTTAGGTAGCGATCGCTAATCCCAAATCCCCAAACGACCATTTTTCGTTGTGTGACAGTTTAGGGTGCGGAAGATGGGTTACATGATTTGATTTTTAGCTAAATCCCTACACTGGTTTAAAAAGAAAATCTCTTCCTTTTCTTCTTTGCGTCTTTGCTCCTTTGCGACTTTGCGCGAAATAATTTATCCACCGATTAAAGGATTAACGGGATTTTGTATGAAGTTTGATTTTTTGGGATGTGATATGAGAAATGTTGTTCCAGGAAAGTATTCAGTATTATTTTCTGTTCTAATTCAGGCATTACCGTAACATTTCAGGCGAGCGCTGCTAAACTCAATAAAGCCTTACCCTTCCATGCTTTTAATCACTTCCACCAATTTCTGAAGATGTCCTAACTCATGGGTAGCCATTACAGATATTCTAATCCGGCTGGTGCTAACTGTGGGGGGACGAATGGCTGGGGCAAAAATTCCTGATTCTCGCAAATGCTTTCCTGCTGTTAATGCCGCTGCTGCACTAGGTAATTGAAAACATAATATTGGTGATTCTGTGGGTAATAACTTTAAATTAGGTAAATTCTCTGTAATTAATTGTTTTAAATAATTGACATTTTGCCAAAGTTGCGATCGCCTTTCCGGTTCTTCTCGCACTATCTTAATAGCGGCTATTGCTGCTGCTGTGTCTGCGGGAGAAAGGGCTGTAGTATAAATCCAACTGGGGGCGCGATTGCGTAAAAAGTCAATTAGAGGAAGGCTACCAGCCACATATCCGCCTAAACTTCCCAAAGCTTTACTTAATGTGCCAATTTGAATTAATTCCCTACCTGTACACCCAAAATGTTCTACACAGCCAGCACCAGTTTTTCCCATTACTCCCGTAGCATGAGCTTCATCGAGCAGTAGCATACTCCTAAATTCTTCAGCTAAATCTAGCAATTGTGGTAATGGACATAAATCACCATCCATACTAAAGACGCTATCGGTAATGATCAAACAGCGGCGAAAATTTTTCCTGTGTTCCCATAACTTTTCTTGCAGTACTGCAGTACCACCGTGCGGATATTCCATGACAGTTGCACCGCTGAGAATTGCTCCCTTTTTTAAGCTAGAATGATTATATTCATCAGAGAAAATTAAGTCTCTTTTGCCGACTATGGCGGCGATTGTCCCTAAATTTGCTAAATAACCAGAACTAAATACTAATGCGTCTTGGGTTTGCTTAGTAGATGCGATTCCCTGTTCTAATTCTCTATGTATTTCTCGATGCCCACTGAGTAATCTAGAACCTGTACTACCAGTGCCGAATTGTTGAATAGCAGTAATGGCGGCTATTTGTAAGCGTTCATCTCCTGCTAGTCCTAAATAGTCATTACTGGCAAAATTAATAACCTCTTGCCCAGATAATACCACCGTTGCACCGGGGCGGCTGTGAATAGGTTGCACGGAACGATACCAGTCAGCCCGATGAATAGTGGCGAGAGATTCATTTATCCAAGCATAAGGATTATTATTGATCATGGACTAGGAACACTCTACTTCACTGCTACTAAGATAAGCGATCGCTTGTCTAATCCAATCTTCCACATAGGCATTTTTGGGTAAACCAATATCTTCGCTGACGACGTGCAAGGCGTTACTAACTTCATGTGCCGTATATCCCAAAGCAAAGAGAGTCATTTGCACTTCTTCTAAAATTCCTGGTGCAGGTCCACCTGTGGCCACGAAGAAGCCCGCTGATTTGCGCCATTCAATTAGTTTGCTCTTGAGTTCTAAACAGATGCGTTCAGCGGTTTTCTTGCCCACACCAGGGGTTTGAATGAGCATTTGGATATTAGCAGCGACAATAGCTTGAACTAACTCTGGCAGTTCCATTGTATCCAAGAGTGCGATCGCTAATGCTGCACCAATGCCGCCGACACTGAGCAAATGGCGAAATAAATCTCGTTCCGAAGGAGAAGAAAAACCGTAGAGCATAGGTATTTCTTCTCGAATCTGGTAATGGGTAAAGATTTGGATCACATCTCCAGTTGATGTTAACTGGTTGGACAAACGTTGGGGAATTTGCAAGTCGTAACCCATGCCATTTACTTCTAACGTCAAGATGACGCGATTAGGGGTAATGGCTTGGACACCAGCAACGATACCTTTAAGATAGCTAATCATTCTAGGAAACCAAAATATTTTAAACCTTCCATAATCCCAGCAGCACAACGGTTTTGGGCGAGGTAACGGTAGTCCGCAGGATGCTGATGATACCATTGGAGTAACTCTGGACGAGCATTCCCGACAATGATTCCCCGTTCCCTACCGACTGCGAATAAAGCAATATCATTACCCGAATCACCACAAACAACAGTCTGCTCGGCTGCAAATTTCCACTTCTGTCGTAAAAACTGCATTGCTTGACCTTTATCGCTGGTATGGGGTAAAATGTCAAGGTCAATTTCACTACTATAAATTAACTTTACATTTAGTTGAGTTTTTTGCAACTCGGCCTCAAGTTTTGGTATAATGCCGGACAATTCCGCCTTCAGGAAAAAACTGACTTTGAAAGGACGTTGTTCTGTATCTGGTTGTAGCACTAATTCTGGGAATTGCTCAGTAATAGAGAGGATTTTTTGGCTATCCCAGCCTTGAGAGAGGATATTTGACCATTCTAAGTCAGAATTATGACTACCATCTAAATAAATTTCCGTACCGACAGACAGAACAAGCGCGTCCGGTGCAAAAAGGTTTTTTTCCTGTTGGAGTTCGCGGTAAAGAACAGGAGAACGTCCTGTAGAGTAAACTATCTTTGTACCATATTGTTGACGATGTTGCTGCAAGCGATCGCTCAATGCCAATAATGCCTGATCATCGCCTACGAAGGTATGATCTAAATCAGTTACAAATAAAAATTTTGTCACAGTCAAATCCTTTTGTCAGGTTAATCAACAAAAGTGTATGCTGTTTTGGTGGTCATTGCCCACCCTACAATATTTAATATTTTTTTTAGGAATCATTGAGGATTCCTAGATATTAATTAATCGGTATTTTGTTGTAACCAGTTTTCTAAATCAGCCATAGCAGAAAAGTCAAAGATACTTTCTCCTAATGTTTCTAATTGAGGACTTGATAACTGGCGAATTTGAGATGTAATTTCTTGATCTAAATTACCAAAACGCTTTGATAATAAACGAATAACTAAATTAGCTTCACCTTCTTGTTTACCGCGTTGTTCCCCTCGCAGTTCTCCCTGTTGCAACCCACGTTTTTCCCCTTCTTTGAGGATTTCTTGATACCAGGGTGATTCTCTTAATACTATCATATCCCACCTCATAATTTGTTGAACTATTGGCATTTCCAGAACAAATGCTGCAAAAAATGATAATAACGGCTCTAAATCGCTTAATTGTTCATTTTCTCGCAGTTTAATTACTGCTTTTCTGACAACTGCTTCTTCTCCACCTCCTTTGAGAATTGGGACAAAGGGTAATAAACTTGATAGGTTTTCTGCAAATACTAAATCAGCTTCAATTTCCCAAAGATTAATGACTCGATAGTCTTGATAACTCTTCATTCCCATAAATTCTTGTTGATAGAAGTTGGGAATGTTGGGTGTTTTGACGTGGGGTAAAATATTAATCAGTACGGGATATATGGGTAAATTATAGCGTTCTTCTGCTAAAGCGATATAAGCCCTCATTCTTAAAGGCATTGTCTCTTTATAACGCAATTGTAGCTCATTGAGTATTAAAAATTCCCCTTCTGGATTTTCGACTTTTATGAGTACGTCGTTATCGCGGCTTATCCATTGAAATTCTGAGGAAATAAACTCTTTCACCCAAATATCTTTTCTTTGTGTTACCCATTGTACCCAATTGTCGGGGGCAAGACTGATTAAGCGTTTACTACCAATGTCTACTTTTTTGATCATGGATTGATAATTGGGATGTTAAAAATTAGGGAAGGATGATTATAGCAATTCCTATTCAAGTGAGGTACAAGCAGTCGTGATTAAACGCAGATAAATGCAGATAAATGCAGATGATTTTGTACTTTATTAGACTAGGAAATGCTATAGCTGTAATGGCACCTTCAATAGAAAATTAAATTTCTGTCATAAATTTAGCTGAAAATATCTAACCTTTATCAATCATCATTTTACAATGTTGTGATAGGCACTCAATAATTTTCCAAAAGGTCTAATGTAAAGAATCATTTCTATAACTGCTGACTTAGCAATTAATAGAGATAACTTTTTATTTTGATACTGTGGATGTGTAAAAATTCAATTATGTTTATCAACACGAAAATAAATCTCTCCTGTCTACCTGCTTTTACTAAGTTGAAGATATATAGAAATGTTACACCTCTAGTATTTGGTTTAATATTATCAGCATTGATTCCTGGTGTGGCCAAAGCAGAAACTGTCATGCAAAAAGTAGCACGAACAGGAGTATTAACTGCTGGTACAAGCAAAGATGCTTTACCCTTCGCATACTCTGACAAGCAAGGGAAATTGACTGGTTATTCTGTGGATATGCTAACTTTAATCCAACAGCAATTAGAGAAAGAATTAGGCAAAAAAATTACACTTAAATTAGTTGCAGTTACCCCAGCAGCAAGGATTCCCAAGATAATTAACCGACAAGTTGATATTGTTTGTGATGCTAGTAGTTTTACTTGGGAACGAGATAAAAAGGTTGATTTTTCTATTAGCTATGGTGTCACAGGGACTCAAATATTAATTAAGAAAGACAACAATTTAGGTTCACCAGAATCTCTCATTAACAAGCGGATAGGTGTACTAGCTGGAACTACCAACGAACAAGCGATCAAGCGGATACAACCTAATGCTAAACTAGTATATTTGAAGACTAGACCAGAAGGATTTGCGGCTTTGGAACAGGGTAAAATTGACGCTTTTGCATCCGATAGCATTCTTTTAGAAGGATGGTTACAAACAGCAAAAAATCAAGATAGTTTTGCTATTGTTCCCCCGCGTCCCTATTCACGAGAAGGAATTGCTTGCATGGTTCCTGAAAATAATTCTAAATTTCTCGACTCAGTGAATTATTCTCTCATTAAGTTTATGCAAGGATTTGTCAACAATAACCCCAAATATGTGGCGATTTTTGACCGTTGGTTTGGTTCTCAAGGTGCTGTATATCTAAATCGAGATTTACGTGATTTAGCTATAGAAACTATGCAATTGATGATAGAGTTTCATGAAGAGATTCCTCATAAAGATTTGTAGTGATTAGTTAACAAAAATTCTCAGGCTTTAGATCTGCATCAATTTATTTAATCAGGTAAAGTTTCAACATATACCAAATGATGTTCGTTTCTTCTACCTGACCCAATTAATTTTGGCAACGTTGATAATAAATATACACTACATTATCGCCTGGATTTTTTTGTAAACAATCACCAAATAAACGTTCTGCATCTCCTAATTTTCCTTGATTATAAAGTAATAAAGCCTCTGCAAATATTGACAAAGTAGCTAATTTTTGAGATTTTATTTCTGGTAAATCGGCATCAAACACTTCATAAACTGTCACGGCTTGAGATTTACCTTTGACTTTAACTGTATCAATAATTCTCATGTGATAGTTACTAGGATTTTTTAATTTTGCATAAGTGTATTCGGTAATTAATAGCGATACACCATAATTTTTTGTTAACCCTTCCACGCGAGAAGCTAAATTAACAGCATCACTAATTACTGTACCATCCATACGATTTTTTCCACCTACAGTTCCTAACATTAAATAACCTGTATTAATGCCAATACCAATGTGTAATTTAGGACGATTAGGACTACCTCTGTTAATATTATATTCAGCTAAAAGTTTCAACATAGTAATACTAGCTTTAACTGAATTATCAGCTTCTCCACTAAATAAAGCCATAATTGCATCACCAATATATTTATCAATAAAACCGTTATTTTTAGTAATAGCTGGTTCCATGAGCGAAAGATAGGAATTAATAAATTTAAAATTATCTTCTGGTGTCATGGTTTCTGAAAGTTGGGTAACATCGCGGATATCCGAAAATAGTACCGACATTTCTAGTTGGATTTGATCACCTAATTTAACATCAACTATGCTAGATCTATTTAAAAATTGTAGAAATTGGCGCGGGACAAAACGAGCATAAGATTCATTTTGATTAATTAGGTTATTATTAGCTAAACGTAAATCATTTTTTGCTTGCTCATTCTCATTAAGAATTGCATTTAACACTAAAGTTGTCATACCAATACAGGCCAGAAAAGACTGTAATAATAATAATGAAGTTGTGATAGAACCTTTCCTACTGTAACAATAGCAACTATCAAGATGGTCAAAATTAAAGTTTTAACACTTGTCCAAGCTTGATAAATGGTGAATTCAGCGATGAATACACCTGTAAGGACTCCTAACCATAGAGGATAACCCCAAATAGCAATTAAACCTACAGCAATACCTCCAGGAATCCAAATAGGAGTTGATCCAGTGTTAGGATAGGTTGTGAATGTGTGGGATAGTAAAGCTGTAATATAGTAGGCGATCGCTACAACAATCTGTTTCCACCAAGCAACTCGATGAAAGTTAAATGAATCTAATTGGGGATGAGGATTAAAAAATTTAAATAGTGATGGCATTTTTTTAATTCTTCAGTAATAGCAAATAGGTTGAGTTATAAAAAAGAACTACTCAATAAATATGTGAAAGAACATCAAAATATATTTCTTTTGTAAAATGGTTAAAACTCAACCCAAATAAATTATTAAGGAAACTTTAAATATTTTGGTTATCTCACGTTCATTTACTTGTAATCATCTTGCAAAGTTTCAATTAACAAATCTACTTGCTGCTGTCGCTGCTGCAAAAAACTGTCACATTCTCGTAAATGCTCAACCGCAGTCGCAAATTCTGTAAAAACATCTGCTAATTCTAATTCTCCTCCCTCAATGCGAGTGATAATAGTTTCAATTTCTGCTATCTTAGCTTCATAACTTCCCCCATTTGCGGGCATGGAATTAGCCGAATTATTCCGTTTAGCCATAAAATTTTCTCCCCAAATAAATGATGAATTTAAACAATAATACAACAATTGGCGGTATATATGAAGTCTGTATTGGTGTCACAGATGCTATTTCCGCAATTCAATATTGGCAGCAATTTGGCTATCATATTGGAGAAATAGGAGAATTAACCGCAGCAATGGCTAATCAGCTATATCGGGTAAATTCAGCTTTACAGACTATTCGACTTTATCATCAAAATGCAGATCATGGATTAATTCGCTTAATGATTTGGCAAAATCCCACCTCTGCGGGTTTAGGTGTTAGTTCTATGAAAGTAAAAGGTAATCGTTGGGGTACTACCTTAACTGCTAATATATTAGGTATTTTAAATCATGCAGAAGCAGCAAAAGCAGTTAGTGAAAATATTATTTACACTCAACCTCACTGGGAAGTAATTTATAACAAAGATCAAAAAAGTCGTCCTTTTGTAGAACCTGTGGTGGGAGTGCGAGAAATGCTATTACTTCAACCATTAACTCGTCAAGTTTTATTTCAACGCTTTGGTTATAATGTTCCTGATTATGGACATATTAATCATCATGCAGCTTTGCAAACCAGTCAGTTTACTCATGTAGGAATAGTTGTTCAAGATGATAGTAAGGAGATGCTTAAATTCTATGAAGAAGTTTTAGGGTTATTGCGTGTGCGTGATGATATAGAAACGACTTATGAATCATCTTTAGCAGGAAGAGAAATTTTTGAACTTAATCCAGGGGAAAAATTTATAGTTACGGCTTTTGATGATCCTCGGTCTTCTCAAACTGACCTTATGGCAGCACGCAGTGGTAGACTTTATATTATTCGGTTTCCCGAAAATATTACCTTAGAATCGTGCTTTGTAGATGCCAAACCTGGAAGTTTAGGAATGTGCCTTTATACTTACCAAGTCCAAGGAATAGAAACTTATTTTCAACGAATGCGAGAAAGTGCAGCAACACAAATTACAGAAATTGTTAGTAATGAGTTTGCCCAAAGGAGTTTTTCTTTTATTGCACCTGATGGTTATTTTTGGAATATAGTGGAATGCAAGTAAATACAGCACTTCCTCCTATTATGAGGTAAATCATAGCCCCCTCCTCGCAAGCGGGGAGGGGGTTGGGGGTGGGGTTTAGTTACCAATTTAAATATTTTGAAAATTTAAGGAAATATACCATGCAACCACAATCTCAATTAGTAGATGTTCAACAATGGATTAAAACCCGTGCTTCTCTAGATGCTAACGAATCTAATTTTCTGAGTTGGACAGGAAATATTTATAGTTTTATTCCTGGAGAAAAACGACAATTATTATTTAAAATTGTGGGCATGAGCGTGAGTCGTTGTATTGCTACTAGTGAAAATAGTTGGGATTTTACTTCTAGAGAATTAACTTATTACCTCAACCCAGAAACAAAGGAGATTTTACATAAATGGGAGAACCCTTGGACAAAAGAAATAGTTCCAGTCATGCACGTTGCTAATAGTCCTGTTCAGGGTCAATTTAAAGGTAAATTACCTGTGCAATTAGAAGGAGAAAAAACTAATTTTGTCTTTGATATCTTTCCTAATTATCCCAATCCTTTAGTAGAAAATCCCGAATTTGCTGATTATTGTTCAGGAGAAATTTACCAAGCAGCAGAATTATTTAAAATTTCCGTTTCCACAGCAGAGTTAGAGAATTTAGAATTAAATTCAGTCACACAATTAAGCCTATCTTGGGATAGATTTGGACAATGGTTGCCTTGGATGAAAATGGGTGAGCATCCTGGTTATTTAATTTATAGTGCTACAGGTAATAAAGTTAGCGATTTTACAAAATTACACCCAATTTTACAACAGGAAATAAATATTCGCGTTCCTTTGTATAAAGCAGCACCAAAAAATTATATTGAGGGGGAAGATATGACATCTTGGCTTTATTTTCAAAAGCATTTTTCCGCATATTTAGCTGGAGAAATATTCCCCATAGCAGCAGCAGAGGAAGTTTAATTAATTACAACTTTTGCATATTGTGACTAAGAGGATCAAAATTTCGAGGAAATTTGGTGCTTTCATCATAATATGCGCGGTGTAAATTCGCTCCGTACAACTTGGTATAATATAGCCTAGCACCTCGAAGATTTGCTTCAGCGAGATTGACACCAGATAAATTTGCTTTAGTCAAATTTGCCTTTGCTAAATTCGCGCTACTCAAATTTGCTCCCCAGAGTTTAGCTTTAGCTAAGTTAGCTTCACTCAAATCTGCTCCCCATAAATTAATTCCTGGTAAATAGGCATTAATTAGTTTAGCCTTGACTAATTTACCACAAACAAAATATCTTTCTCCTGCAAGATAACGCCGTTTTAGTTCCTCAGTTTCCATATCTTGTTAACCTACTTGAGCAACAAAACCTCTATCTTCAGAATACTTCCTAAGTTGTTGGTTGACATTTTATCAGCACAAAAATTTTTGCCTATATAAACTTATATAGTATTATTAAACACGAGTAAATTAATAATACTTCTACGAATGCCGCTATTTTATACATAAAAAACGCTTGGGTTTTTGACCCAAGCGTTCCCCGTATAACTTTTTACCAATTCACTATAATTGTGACATTTGAAACCTGTGACTCAAATAACAGTAAGTATAAGTAGTGCTAGGGAAATTGTAACAAATATAATATGAAGTGGTATCACTCCTTGCATTTATCAAGGATATCCCTTTTAAAATCAAATAGCTAGTGTAGAGAGTGACACTTTCTTAACTGACACTAGTTAAAAATGAATCCTGGTAGATAGTAGCTAATAAAACATTGCTGAATATTAAATAGCGGAGTATTTCCGTAGTTAAATGCCAGAAATGGTTTAAAATGTGTAATAGATGGTGTTTTATATTTTTGATAAAACAATCAAGTAACAAGTATAAAATTTACAAAAAACAGTTATGGCACTAAAACGGTTTATTATTGAAATGGGTATGGGTGTAGACCAACACGGACAGGAACCGACGGTAGCAGCAGCAAGAGCAGTTAGGAATGCGATCGCTCACAATGCCTTACTTGGTATTATGGAAGTAGCAGGATTAAAAGATCCCAATGAAATGATTATCGAAGTCAAAATTGCAGTTCCCTATCCCGAACAAGTACGGGAAGCAGAAGTATTAGCTGTTCTTCCCTTTGGTCAGAAAACGCTGATATTAGAAGCAGGAGGAATGGTAGTTGATGGTTTAGCAATTGCTTCTCTCAACGATAAAAATGACGAAATGTTGATAGCTGTAGCCGCAGTTACAGTTTTTGTAGAAATTGGATCATTAATTTGAAAATATTGATTTTGTCGGGATTTTATGAGCTAAACTGGAAATACTGGGATCATCTCTGGCAGTAATTTTTCTAAATTATACATCTACAAAACTCCAGCGAAAATGTCTCAAGATCCTCAAAAATCATCTGAAATCCAAGAAATAATTGGACTAAAAGCACAACACTTTGCTGATTTAATTAGAACCGCACAATTAATTTTTGATCCGACTGCGGGAGTTACCGGCAGAAATGTAAAAATTGATTGGCAAGATTTTGGCATTCCTCGGAATATAGAGGATAATCTCAGATTTATTGGTGAAGAGTTTCAATATGCTTCTCCCCATATTCCAGTTGATGTTATCTGGGGTAAATTAACTACAGAAACTCGAATTTGGTTTTTGGAAAATAAAGACCAATTGTGGCAATTTGAAGAAATTTTACCGGCACTTGACGAAGACTAACTAGGGCTTGCTGATAGCGTGGCGTAAGTCATAAAAGTCTTTTCATGAAGGTTAGGAGTAGGGGCGAATGGCCATTCGCCCTCGAATTTACGCGGTTATTTTTAGTTAAAATGCAAGGGTTTTAAACATCTATTGCTAATAATCTTGCACTTTTTTACGTGTAAAACCCTGTAAACCTTTATCTATCAATGCTTTTACTTTCTTTTTTGCCAGCCATAACTATTGCCAAAAACACTTTTTTATAGTAGGATATATAAATTTTGTATCCTACTTATTTACTGGAAAATTAAGTTTATGAAAATCCTAAATTCCCAAGTTTTAGTAGTTTCTTTGTTTTTGATAGTGCCTATAATAACTCCAGCTTTAAATAAGTCTAGTATGGCTTTAGCAGCAATTACAACAAAATATGATCAGTCAATTATTAATCAGCAAATAGTTGTTAATAAAAGTGAATTTGGAGTGAAAATAGTCAGCGCAGAAGGGAAAGTGAATTTTTTCCCAACAACTACAGTTCCCTTAAAAGAAGGTGATGCTTATGGTTGGAAAATTACACTTGATAACTATCAAGGTAACGTCAAAGGTAAAGTTAAATGGCGCGAAGTTTTAACTTTACCACAAGCTCCGGAAACTTGGACAACAGAAAATAATAAAAATTTCTCTATATCAAAAGATGGAAAGACAGCAATTTCCCAGCGCACAGCAACACCTGTTAATGGTGTAATTGAAAATTTCTGGACTATTTCTCCTGGAGATCCTTTGGGTAAACATCAAATAGAAGTCTATATTGATGAACGTTTAATTGGTACTTTTATATTTGAAATAGTCCCGTTTTAAAATGATAGTTTTGTGCTAAATATAAACATAGTATCTTTTTTATAGACTAATTATGTCAATCACATCTTACATTTTTTTAGCTGGTGCTAGTCGCGGTGTTGGTCAAGAGATTGCTAAATATTTAACAGCACAACAAATTCAAGTTAAGGCACTTTTGAGAACAGAAGCTGCTGCTGTGGAAGCGAAAGCAATGGGTATTTATCCAGTTTTAGGAGATGCGTTAAATGTAGCTGATGTGGAACAGGCAATTTTAGGAACTGAACCTATTCAAGCGGTTATCAGTACATTAGGGGGTTTACCTACAGATAATATCAAACCTGATTATATCGGTAATAAAAACCTCATTGATGCCGCAGTAAAAGCGGGAGTACAAAAGTTTATTCTGGTAACTTCTATTGGTAGTGGTGATAGTGTTGCTGCTTTACCTCCCCAAGCTTTAGAAGCACTCAAACCAGTTTTAATTGAAAAGGAAAAAGCAGAACAATATTTAATTTCTAGCGGACTTAACTATACAATTATCCGTCCTGGTGGTTTAAAATCAGCACCAGCAACCAATAACGGAATTATCACCGAAAATTCCCAAATTGTAGGTACTATTCATCGTGCAGATGTTGCCCAATTAGTTTGTCGCTGTTTAAATTCTGCTCATACTAATAATAAGGTTTTTTCAGCCATTGATCGGAATATGGTATATCCTGGATTACCGGAGTTTGTGGAATTTAATTTAGATTAAACAGTAGAAGCCTCTCACCTACTCGATAGGGAGGTGATGAGATGAATACGCGGAAGTGACGAATTGCCCAACGAGCAAAATTAAGCGCAGCTTAATCAGTGTTGTTGGGCGATGTTAGCGAAGCGGCACGAAGTGCGGAATGAACACTTTCTTGATTTTTTTTCAAATATTTGATATAATTCTTGATAGTAGGTGTAACTCAATTAAATGCACCAAAAGCAGCCTATCAAAAAAGTTAAAAATTATCTCAAAAAGTCCCTAGGGCATAGGGCTTTAAAGCTCGGTTAATGTCTTCATAGAGGAGTCGCAAAAGAAGCCCACACTCACCTGAAAGGGAGTGTGTGGAGTATGTCACATTAGTTGCTGTTGATGTTGAGGACTAAAGTCCTCACTACTAACTAAATTTAAGCGGAAAATACTACTCGAAACCCACACATTCTTAAACCACCTTCTGCTTCGTTCCAGCTTCTACTAGCACTGCGACAAAGTTCCGCGCTAAAATTCCATGCACCACCCCTTAAAACGCGACGATACTTATCACCGCCATCTTCCCATACACTACCATTTGTAGGTGCATCATGATAGTTATTATGCCAAGAATCTGCACACCATTCCCACACTAAACCGTGCATATCATATAAACCAAAAGCATTAGCAACTTCAAAATAACCAACATTAGTTGTTTCTTTCCGAAATCTACTTTTTGGTTCTACAGAATAAGTATCGCTACCACTACAGTTAATTAAATCAGAAGTAATTGTTTCTCCAAAATGAAAAGATGTGGTAGTTCCCGCACGACAAGCATACTCCCATTCTGCTTCACTAGGTAAACGATATTGTCTCCCAGTTTTAATTGCCAATCTGGCACAAAATTCCACAGCTTCATACCAAGAAACATTTTCTACTGGCAGATTTGCACCTTTAAATTTTGATGGATTAGGGGGTAATGCTTGTTGAATTTCAGGTAAGGCTGCTACTGTTCTCCACTGTAATTGAGTAATAGGATATTTACCCATAAAAAATGATGGAACTATGACTTGATGTTGAGGACGTTCATCATCATCACCTTCACAACTCAGAGAACCCATGATAAAATTTCCATTGGGAATTGATACCATTTCTAAAGTTGTATTTCTGCCTAATTCTTCGGCAAAATATTTAGTATTCCGTCTATCACGGTTAACTTCTCTCCCAGAAGTATCTACCGTAATCACATAATAATCAAAGTTGTACAAGAGAGGTAAGGGAACAGTTATTTTTATTGGAGGTGGTGGTGTTAATGGTGGTTGAGGAAAGGAAGGAAATTTGATGGCTACGGGAGATTTAGGAAAGTTTAAATCATCCAAAACATCCATTGCTGATTGATATCTATCACTAGCAAAATGTTGCAATAATTTATCTAATATTTGCTTTAATTCATCGCTAATAGTAATTTTTTTGATTCGCAAACGTTCTTTCCATAACCATTTAGCATTCATAGCATCATAAAGATGATCTTGAAGTTGTCCATAATCATCTTGTAATGGTAAATCTTGAGTTAATAACCGTACACAAGTGACACCCAAAGAATATAAATCACTCGCTTGACAAGCAAACCCGGCCATTTGTTCTGTCGGTGCATAACCAAGGGTATAAATAGCCGTAGCTTGTCTAGCTATACTAGTTTGAGTAACTTGTTTCGCACCTCCAAAATCAATTAAGACGGGTTTTTTGTCACTATCCCGACGCACAATGTTTTCTGGTTTAATATCGCGGTGAATTACATTGTGTTTGTGAACAAAATCTAAAACTGGTAACAAATCAGCTAAAAATTGCCGAACTTCAGTTTCACTATAAGCTTGATTTTGAAGTTCTTCTAGCAGAGTTTTACCAATAATAAATTCCTGCACTAAATACAAACTAGAACCTTGTTCAAAGTAAGCTAAAAGGCGCGGAATTTGGGGATGATTTTCTCCCAAATCATACAATCTAAAAGCTTCTTCTTTGAAAAATTCCGCTGCTTTAGCACGTTGTCCAGTTCCTTGAACTTGGGGGAAAAATTGCTTAATTACACAAGGTGCATTCAGTCTATCTACATCTTCAGCAGCGTAGGTTCTGCTAAACCCACCTTCACCTAATAACCTCAAAACCCGGTAACGGTTTCGCAGCATTTCCCCAAAATTACTTTCTTGACAACTTAGACAAGATTGAGAGGTTTTAGGGTTGAAGGGGTTGGAACAATTGGGATTTTGGCAAATTTGCATGAATGTTGAGAAAATAGCATCTTGTCAAAATTCAGCCCCAATATTATTAAGTTGTCAAAACGATATTTATTACTGTGAGAAAAAATTATCTAAACTATGATTTATTTGATTTAGATGATTATTGTGATTTAAATTAGAGAGATTCAAAAATCACAGTCTGAACTATGATTTATTTGATTTAGATGATTATTGTGATTTGAATTAGAGAGATTTAAAAATCACAGTCTGAACTATGATTTATTTGATTTAGATGATTATTGTGATTTGAATTAGAGAGATTTAAAAATCATCCTCATCACAAAAATCACAAAAATCATAGTTCAGACGATAATTAGAGAGATTTAAAAATCATCCTCATCACAAAAATCACAAAAATCATAGTTCAGATTATTTATGAATAACACTATCAGCAGGAGAAATCTGTGCTGTTTGTTGCACAGATTCTAGCTTTTTTTTTGAATATGGTTCAGTTGCTCCTTTACGACAAGAAGAATATAGATTAAATGAACCAGGTATCCCTTACAAGACCGTAGGTATAGACGCAAAGGATACGAAGAAAGGAAAGAAAAGTTTTGGGCGAATATAATTAATAGGGAATATGTATCATTTTATAACTATCTTCACAACTTCTTCAAGTTTCTGATTTAACCTAAAGGTAGATAGAATGCAACTGTTTACAAGACAGATACATCAAAAAATATTTATATCAAGGATGACTTATGGATACTCTGGCATTTATGACCACAATGGAAAATAGATTTAGTTTCACCGCTGAAGATAAATCTATTTTGAAAGCAAATGCTGCTTGGGGTGCGGAAATTGCAGGGGAAATGGCAGAACATTTCTATGGATATTTAGGGCGTGATCCAGAAATGAATGCCATTATTAATGCTAGTGAAGGCAGAATTCAGCGGCTTACAGATACATTTATCAAATGGTTTGCGGAAATGTTTACCGGAATTGATGATTGGGGTGCAGTTTATGCCCAACGGCGCTGGCAAATTGGGGTAGTTCATGTAAAGGTGGGAATTCAACCCCAGCATATTGTTCCCGCCATGTCTACCGTCATTCATGAAGTCGCCAAAAAGCTGAAAGCTGAGGGTAAATCAGAGGATTTAAAAGATGCTTTAGGGCGAATCTGTATGATTGATTTAGCTTTTATCGAACAGTCTTATGTAGATGTTTCTGCCTCCGCTGTGTTAAAAGAAACGGGTTGGTCTTCCGCCTTATTAAAGCGATTAATTAGCACAGGTGCAGCATCAATATCTTAGGTGACAGGGAACAGGGAACAGGGAACAGGGAACAGGTTACGCAGAAAGAATCTTCTTCCTTCTTCTAAACTCCTGACTCGGTGACTCGGTGACTCCTGACTCCTATATCTTTAAACTCCGCAATTTAACTCGCCAGATTTTTTGGTAAAACGGCGATTTTCTCGATAATCTACGCGACAATCTATAACTGCTGGTACATCTTGAGCGAGCGCTTCTTTGAGTAAGGGAATAAAATCGGCAACAGATTCCACTCGATAACCTTTTAATCCCATACTTTCGGCAAATTTGACAAAATCAGGATTACCAAAATGGACAAAAGAAGAGTTACCTGGACCAAATTGATTTTCTTGTTTCCACTCAATTAAACCATAGCCACCATCATTAAAAATCAAAGTCACAAATGGTGTTCCTACTCGCAAAGCTGTTTCTAATTCTTGGCAATTCATCATAAAACCACCGTCACCAGTAGCAGCCACAACTTTACGATTGGGATGGACTAATTTGGCGGCTAATGCACCAGGAATAGCAATACCCATGGCCGCGAAACCATTAGAAATAATGCAAGTATTGGGACTATGACAATGATAATGTCTAGCAATCCACATTTTATGAGCGCCGACATCAGAAATAACAATATCATCTGGTCCCATAACTTGCCGCAAGTCATAAATTAATTTTTGCGGTTTAATCGGAAATTCATTATCTTTAGCATATTCTTCATAATCAGCGCGAATATTAGAACGCAAACTAATCGAATAGGGGTTAGGTTTGTTTTTTCTGTCTGCTAATTTTAATATTTCATTCAGGGAATCAGAAATATCTCCAACTATTTCTACTTGAGGAATATAACTACTATCAATTTCCGAAGAAGTTGCCGCAACATGGATAATGGGAATTGTCCCTTCAGGATTCCATTTTTTGGGAGAAAATTCAATTAAATCATAGCCAATTGCTATAACTAAATCAGTATTATCAAAGCCGCAAGTAATAAAATCTCGTTGTTGTAATCCCACAGACCAAAGTGCTAAGGGATGAGTATAAGGAATAACACCTTTACCCATAAAAGTATTCACAACAGGAATATTCATTTGGGTAGCAAATTGCGTAACTGCATCACTAGCTTGAGCGCGAATTGCTCCATTTCCGACTAAAATTATGGGATTAACGGCTTGGGAAATTGCCCCAGCCGCAGCGCGAATACTGGCAAAAGAAGCATAGGTTTTTTCGCTATTATCCTTATTTAAAGGTTTGCCTTCTACAGGCATAGCGGCGATATTTTCTGGTAAATCAATGTGAACAGCACCGGGTTTTTCAGTTTGCGATCGCTTGAAGGCTTTTCTCACAACTTCAGGTGTAATACTTGGTCTGACAATCTGCTTATTCCACTTAGTCACCGGGGCAAACATAGCCACCAAATCTAAATATTGATGGGATTCAATGTGCATTCTATCCGTTCCCACCTGGCCAGTAATAGCTACTAATGGCGCACCATCTAGATTAGCATCTGCCACCCCAGTCATCAAATTAGTTGCCCCAGGACCAAGAGTAGAAAGACATACTCCCGCTTTTCCTGTCAATCTACCATAAACATCAGCCATGAAAGCTGCACCCTGTTCATGACGAGTAGTAATAAATTGAATTGATGATGTTTTTAAAGCTTCCAAAACGTGCAAATTTTCTTCACCAGGAAGTCCAAAAACATATTGAACTCCTTCATTTTCTAAACACTGTACTAACAATTCTGCGGTATTCATAAATTTGGTAATTGGTAATTGGTAATTGGTAATTGGTGAAGATAAAAATTATATTTTCTGTCAACCGTCAACCGTCAACCGTCAACCGTCAACCGTCAACTGTCAACTGTCAGCTAATTAACCCAAACAGTTTTGATATTCACAAATTCATGAATACCTTGAATACTCAACTCTCGCCCATAGCCAGAACGCTTAATCCCGCCAAAAGGTAGACGGGGATCAGATTTAACCATGCTGTTAATAAATACTGCACCAGCTTCAATTTCTTGAATTAGGCGATTTTGTTCTTCTAAATTTGTTGTCCATGCACTTGCACCCAAACCAAAGGGACTATCATTAGCTAATTTAATTGCCGCTTCGATATCAGGAACTCGAAATAATAATGCCACAGGCCCAAAAAATTCTGCTTGGGCAATTGGTGTATCTACTGGAATATCTATGATAATTGTAGGCGGATAAAAGTTCCCCAGCATTGCCGTTAAAGGATGTCCACCTGTGAGGACAATACCCCCACTTTTGACCGCATTTTTCACTTGTTCATCTAATTCTTGGAGAATATCAGGAGTTGCCAAGGGTCCCAAATCTGTATCTGGTAACATCGGATTGCCAATTTTCAGGGCTTGAAATTTTTCTAACAGCAGTTTTTCAAATTGATCAGCAATAGCATCAGCCAGAATAAAACGTTTAGCAGCAATACAAGACTGCCCATTATTTAACATCCGTGCTGCTACTGCGGTAGATACTGCTGTTTCTAAATCAGCACTTTCTAACACAATAAATGGGTCACTGCCACCCAATTCTAAAACAGTTTTTTTGATTTGTTTGCCAGATGCAACAGCCAGAGATATTCCGGCTGGTTCACTACCTGTTAGAGTAGCGGCTTTAACTCGCTCATCAGCCATTAAATCGGCAACTTGGGAAGCACCAATTAACAATGTTTGAAATACACCACGGGGAAAGCCCGCACGGTTGAGAATATCTTCGATTGCCAGGGCGCACTGTGGCACATTAGAGGCGTGTTTGAGTAGCCCCACATTGCCCGCCATAAGTGCCGGTGCAGCAAACCGAAAAACCTGCCAAAATGGAAAATTCCAAGGCATGACGGCGAGAATTACCCCTAAAGGCTGATATTTTACAAAACTATGACTAGCATCGGTTTTGATGGTGACATCAGCCAGAAAACTAGGAGCATTTTCAGCATAAAAACGACAAACAAGGGCGCATTTTTCAACTTCAGCGATCGCCGCCTTTAATGGTTTACCCATCTCCAAAGTCATCAATTTCCCGAAATCTGCCTTTTCTTGGTCTAAAATAGTCGCTGCTTGTGATAACCAATGCGATCGCTCGATAAAACTCGTCTGACGGTATTTTTCAAAAGCTTTTCCTGCCACATCTAATTTAGCAGCAATTTCTCCATTTTTTAGCGGCTCAAAGGTTTTGAGCGTTTCCCCAGTGGTGGGATTAATGGTAGCGATAGCCATGATCTGACCTCCCATTTAAATAGCTTGAGTTAGCTTAATAGCTTTACACATATTAATTACAGAAGGTAACACGAAAATTGAACTCCGGGCAAAATAAAAATATAAATTTGTTTCCCATTCTAGGCACCGCATTGTCACCCGTTAAGAGCTTTTTCATCAGCCTCTAAAAGTTCATATTTTAACCGTGCTGAGTATAACTAAAAATAACCGTATAAATCCGACGCTATCAGCAAGCCCTACCTATTGTCTAGCATATTCAGCACTTATGGTGCATACATTTTAGTTTGATACAGCTTAATTGAACGATCAATGCCTTTAAAACGATAGTTTCCTATGTCAGAAAAATCTGATTTTTCTGACAGCATATTGTAAGTAACTTCACTAATTACACATTCACCAGGAGAACAAATTGTTTCCATTCTTGATGCCAAATTAATTGTTGTCCCCAAAGCAGTATAATCTACTCGTTGAGAACTACCAACATCACCAACAATAGCTTTACCACTGTTAATAGCAATGCGTAATTGTAAAGGTTCATGCCAAAAATTATGGGCATTCAGATGTTGTAATCGAGTTAACATTCCCTTCGCAGATGCAACTGCCCGATCTGCATGACCTGGATCTGGGTCAGGAGCGCCAAAAAATGCCATAATACAGTCGCCAATATATTTATCTAAAGTGCCACTATATAAAAATACTTCTTTCAACATTTCTTCAAATAACTTATTTAATAATTGAGCAATCTCTGTGGGAGTCAGTTTTTCAGAAATTGCCGTAAAACCTACCAAATCTGCAAATACAATACTAATTTCATTTTCTGTTGGAGCTAAACGTCCATCTGGTGAACCACCGACAGCTATCAATTGTTGGACAACTGCGGGAGAATGGTATCTTTCTAAGCGATGACGAATTACTTCTTCATTTCTCAGTTTTTCTACTAATAACGAACGTTGCACACTAGAAGCTACAATATTTGCTAAAGCTGAAAAAAAGCTTAATTCCTCTTCCCCTTCTTTTTCCCAATGAGATGAAGAAAGACTAGCATCAGCATAGAGAACTCCAATTACTTTATGTTCATCCCATAATGGGACAGCCATAGCACTACGAATACCTTTAAATAAAATACTTTGTTCACCAGCAAAACGCTGATCAGATTGAGTATCAGCACTTTGAATAGCAATTTTTTCTGCAAATACTTTTTGACAAATACTTCGACTAATCCAACTACCATCCGTTGCTAGAGTTTGCTGCTCAAAAGAATTTCTAGTTGCAGAGTTTGTTAATTCCAAATTACCAGAATCATGAATTTGAACTAATAATGCTAATCTGTCAATACTATCAAGATAACGAAAAACTACTTGTTGTACTTGGGAGAAAATTTCCTCAATAGATGCAGCAGCACAAAGATTTTTAGCTATCTCTACCAAATCTTTAAGACGGGCAATAGTTTCATCTTTATTATTGTTTTTACCATTAATAGTATTAGCACCTATCCATTGCTGTTGTAGTTGCTCAACATCACGAAAAATTATTTTTTGTGGCTGATTATTTACTTTTCTTAAGAACCTATTAGTAGTTCCATTTGTATCTGTATTTTTGAATTTAACTAATAGTTTAATATTGCCCAAAGAAATCACATCGTTATTAAATAATTCTTGGATGCCAGTAATCAGATACTGATTAACTTGCGTACCATTTTTACTACCCATATCCTGAATAGTCCACACTCTTTCAGACTTTTTGACGATTCGCGCATGATTGCGAGAAATGCCGCCAAAAGGTAATACCATGTCACATTCTGGCAACCGTCCGATAATAAATACATCTTTATCTACTGGAACTAAGGTTTCGGTATTTCCTTCTTGCTGGAAGAGGAGTGTGAGTTGATTCATACTGTTATACATTCAAACTCGAAGCTTAGGGCGCAAGTATCAATGAAATTAATTTAATATATGGTTTATATATATCAGCACTTACACAGTAGATGCCAGACATTCATCAAAAATTGGTTTAGATACACCAGAATTTCTTGTGTAAGTTCTAACTTTCTATTTATGATACTATTCCTTACATTAAAAAATACCTTCGCCCGTAAAAAAAGATGATAAAAATAAGGCTGATGTGGTCAAGTGATAATCTTCCAAAACAACAACTCAAAACCTCGCACCTTGTCCATGTTCAATATACTAATACCAACGTTATATTAGGTTGCGCTCAATTTTTATAGAGACCTTGCATGGAAGGTCTCTACAACTAAGAAAGCTTTTTATTACTGATAACTACCAGTACCGACAGCAACACAGTAAAGAGCCGCATGACGTTCCCCGTCAATACCCAAAATAGTGTTCAAACCCATATCATTAAATCCACCAATACAAAGACTGTCCAGCCCCAATTGCACAGCCATTAAACATACATTTTCAGCTTGATGACCAGCTTCCAGAAGCGCAAAGCGATAACCCCGCGCACCATATTTACACATGGATCGCATAAAAACAGATGTGAACACAAATAGAGCATTGGCATTCACAATGTAATCTTGCTGTAACAATGGTTCTACAAAATCTGCTGGTACTGCCTCATTCACCCAATGTAGCCCATGTCCGCGAGGTTCATAGTGATATAGTCCAGCACCTAGACCTGCTACCGCTTGTGTAGAAACGAACATCTCCAGCGGATAAAGTCCTCCCGCAGAAGGTGAGTTGCGAGCTTCATAAGATTGACCATCTACTTGACGTAGCCCGTGAAGTCCACATCCTGCGTAGAGCAATTGAGCCAAGCAAACGAGTGGCATGACATGATTCTCAAATGATCGCACAGAAGAACGCGCCGCCAAAAGCTCATTCAGTGGGTTATTGTGTGGTGCTTTTGGCAATTCTAGAAAAGGATCTTCTGGCAGATACCGCAGTTCAGTAGCTGGAATCTGCTTAACATAACTTTTAGGGACAGGAGAATTCAAATGATACAGGAGAGCTAACTCCAGAGGTTCATTAACTTTGTGCATGACTCTAATTTCCTGATATTAAGCCATAGGATGGGGGCAGCGATTGAGATCATTTATTGTCCGGCGGCTACCATAACCCAACCTTTCTGGGACTTCAAACAAACGCCGAGTTCCCAGTGGCTCTTGTCCATAACCAAAATATATGGGAACGATTTCACTAGCTAAAGTCCGCACCACGCGGAAACCGAGGGAGGCAATATCAGGGGTTGTAATATCCACTAAATAGGGTTCAGCACCCACTGAATACAGCCTAGTAACTACTGACTGTAATTTCTCTGCTTCTGATTGAGATTCATAAATTGGTAGATATTCAACTTGGCAAGATTTGTTATGGTGAAATAAGAAATCCAACTCACTTAGGCGAGATGTTGTATAAAAGAAAGCGTTGTGATCATCCAAATTCTTGACATCGCTATATTGATGGAGATTAGCCCCAGCCCCGGTAGTCATCCGTTCTATGTCACCAAAGCGGGCTTGACAAACTTCAAAAATCGCCTTGTGAAAAGCCGTTGCTCCATCCAGATGACATCCCAGACCAGTGGACACAGCCGGACTTTTGCCCGAACGGTCAATTAACATAGCCAAGACCACTGGGACTTGAATATCAGTAGTCAAATCAAAGGCAACTAGCTCAATACCAAATCTAGCGTAGTGACGGGCAATTTCCGTCTCAATTCCTGGTAGGTGGTCGAAATAGATGCGGGGAGCAGGGAGGCGATTTAACCAGGTAATGATAAAAGCATCACGTTCAATCAACTCGCACAAACCCCGGTAAGCAGCAAACTCCAGATCCGGTCCACTAGCCATACCATTAGTAGTTACAGGTAAAATATGATCCCCAGGCTGGTCACCTTCCCAGTCCAAATAAACCAAGAAAGCTGGGACTAAAACCTGTTGGTTGCTGGATAGAGACAGAGCAGTCATCCAGGAAGTCTGTATTGCTGGATCAAAAGCTGGGAAAGGGAAATTTGGGTTGGAGTATTGTTGGTCAGAAAAAGGGGAAAAAACTGAAGGAGGAACGGCACGATTACCTAATTCTTCATAACTACTAAAAGTCAGTTGCCGATAATCAACAATACCACCGCAATATCTTTCTATAGCCTCGCCCACAGCCCCAAAAATAGCCTGCTCATCAGTCATACCCCTACCGACACCGTAGCGTAAATCATCCTGCTGTTTGCGAAGCTGGAAATTGGCTAATTCAGCCTGCCACAAAACCGGGAAATCAAATTCCGTATAAGGCTTGTTAAATCTATCTAAAGCTCGGATAATCCCAGTATGAGGGCTGACCAAATCACGCCAGCGGGGACTTGCGATTGTTGTATTCACTTTCTACTTTCCTAATCTTGAGGACTTACGCAAAAACTCTTTGAAACTCTTATTCCTTCGTGTCCTTCGTCCCTATGCCTAACGGCACGCTCCGCGAACGTGGTTAGTTCCTCCATATTTCCTATTCCCTGTCCTTGCTGAACAATGAGGACAACCTGGTTTCTTCAGGACAACGTTATGAGTGAGATTTGTGCCGAGCAAGTCTAAATGCAGTAATTTCCCGTCAGTAGCCATAGGTAGACCAAGAATCATTTTCACAGACTCCAGAGCTAAGTAACTGCCAACCAACATCTGGGCTATGGGCAAATTTTCACGCAGTCGTGGTTGAGAAAGGCGTTCTCGGTTTAGCAACTGCTCAATCGCCAATTCAGCATCTGGCAGCTTAGAACAGGCCATAGACCGCATCCGATAGCATAGATAGCAAGGTCCGTCTTGGGAAAAAACCAGTGGACCAACAGTTCCCTCAACACCAGCCGCTCCACCTGGTAGCAATGGGCGCTCCATCTTCAGGCATAGTCTATTGAGACGATAGGCTAAATTAACTGATACTGCATCAGTGGCAACAATCACGAGGTCAACGTCATCCAGCAAAGGATTGATTATTGCGTCGTCAGTTAAAGCATCGGTGACAATCTCAGTTTGGGTGACTCCACCAATGGACTCAATTTGTCGAGCCGCTTCTACACCCCGGAAAGCACCGATTTTATGCGATACCGAACCTGACATGATCAGAGAATCGGATGGAACTGTGTAGGCATCATCGCATAAACGGAGAAAACCGATACCAGCAGTAGCTAGGTTGATTGCTGCTATTAGTCCCGAACCTCCCAGCCCAAAAATAGCAATCCTCGCATTGGCTAAGTGTTTCTGAACATCCTTTTTTTCAAAGCCTAACTCATGATAAAGGCTGACTTGAGGAAGTAAATAAGCACGACTATCTAAATCAACCGGATCTTCTAGAGACTCCTCCACCAAGCGATTATCCATCAAAAACTCTAAACATTGATTTAGTGAAGAAGCTGTCAACTTTTCACCAATTGCATCTCGGATTTCTCCTATGGTTCGTGAGCCGTCTAGTAAAGGTAAAACGATGTTTTCCACATCATGTAGAGCTTGACCTTTTACTCTCAAAGTTCGCCGCGTCGTATTAAAGATCATACTTTCTTCGCCACTACAATCTGACGGCATTACATTAATGACAACGTGTTCTAATAGCCGTAGTCGCTGATCATCATTTAATTGCATAGACTTTGTTTTAGGAATTGAATACTGTTGTAAATGGCAATTTATGAAAAATAAAAAACCCTATTTTTGCTAACAAAAAAGTTTTTCAGAGGGAACAGGGAATAGGCACAGGTAACAGGAAAAACTCATGTTTAAAAACATGAGATTGAAATAATGACACTGTTTTTTTTCGGGCTACGCATCTTAAAAAACATCTTCTTTTTGACTGAGCTTTAAACTGGTGCAAATGAGTGTTTCTTATCTGTTCC
>JAKOGY010000270.1 GCA_028658405.1 Dolichospermum sp. ST_sed8
TGTCACAGTTAACCTAGCTCTCACAACTGCCCAAACTGGGGGAGAAGCTACAGGGGATGTCCTGCTGAACATTGAAAACTTACTTGGTTCTAATTTCAACGACACCCTTAGCGGTAACACTGGCAATAACATTCTCGATGGTGGTTTTGGTAACGATTCTTTGACAGGTGGTACAGGTAATGACATTTACATTGTTGACAGTGTAGATGATCTTGTCACTGAAACCTCTACCCTAGCCACAGAAATTGATACCGTTCAAGCGTCCGTTAGCTATATCTTAAACGCCAACGTCGAAAACCTGCTACTACTGGGAACAGGCAATATTAATGGTACTGGTAATAGTTCAAATAATGCTATTACAGGCAACAGTGGCAATAACATTAACATTCTCAATGGTGGTTTAGGTGCAGATACCTTAGATGGTGCTGCTGGAATTGATACGGCTGCATACACTAATGCGGCGGCGGCTGTCACAGTTAACCTAGCTCTCACAATTGCTCAAACTGGGGGAGAAGCGACAGGTGATATCCTGCTGAATATTGAAAACTTACTCGGTTCTAACTTCAACGATAGCCTGAGCGGTAACAGTGGTAATAACACTCTCAATGGTGGTTTAGGTGCAGATACATTAACAGGTGGTATAGGGAATGACACTTACCTTGTTGACAATACAGGGGATATCGTAACGGAAACCTCTACCCTAGCCACAGAAATTGATACCGTTCAAGCTTCTATTAGCTATATCTTAAATGCTAACGTCAAAAACCTGCTAATACTGGGAACAGGGAATATTAATGGAACTGGCAATAGTTTAAACAACAATATTACAGGAAACAGTGGCAATAATACTTTAATTGGTGGTTTGGGTGCAGATACATTAAATGGTGCTACTGGCATTGATACAGCTTCTTATGCTAATGCGGCTGCGGCTGTCACAGTTAACCTAGCGCTCACAACTGCTCAAACTGGAGGAGAAGCTACAGGTGATATCCTGCTAAATATTGAAAACTTACTTGGTTCTAACTTCAACGATACCCTTAGCGGTAACAGTGGCAATAATACTTTAATTGGTGGTTTAGGTGCAGATACATTAAATGGTGCTACTGGTAATGATGCTCTGACTGGAGGATTAGGAACCGATCAATTTTTCTTTGGTAACGGTGCTGTATTCACTAGCACCGCCTTTGGTGTAGATACTATTACTGACTTCCTCCCAGGAACTGATAAACTCGTTTTGAGCAGAACTTCCTTTAATGCCCTTGTCAGTGTCAGCGGCAGTAATTTACAATCTAGCGAATTTACCCAGATTAACACCGATACGAATGAACTCTCTGTAGTGGGCGGTAGCACTGCCAAAATAGTTTACAACTTAGCAACAGGCAATTTATTTTATAATCCTGATGGGAATGTAACAGGTTTAACTAATGGTGGTTTATTAGCTGGCATAATTGGGAATCCAACTCTAGGGGCGAGTGATTTGCTAATTTCTTAATTTAATTAAATGGCTGTTCCCAATTATCTAATGTTGATCACGAGGGGCGTTAAAGGCTTCCCATGCAGCTTTAGCAGCATTTTGGATGCGATCGCCTAAATCTGTGATATCTTTAGAAAGTAAGTACCAATTATGCTCTAATTCTTCTTGAATTTTTGCCCAAGAATATTCCAAGCTATCGCGTTCAATGAGTTTATCTCTTTCAATAGCTTCCCGTACCTGACGCACAGCATTTAAATAGGTTTCACGGGTAATAGTACCAGCAGTTTCAGCTTCAGATTGGGCGCGTTTTTTGATTGCTTCCAATAATGCTGTAGTTTCCTGCTTGACTGCATCTGTTTCTCCAATTTCTCTGGTTTGCAGACTAATTTCGACGATTTCTATAGATTCGATATTGTTAGTAGTCATGGTTGGGACATCCTGTTGATAAAGTTTTCTTATGGATGAATATTGCACCTGTAATGATCATAATTTAGTTGTCAGTTAATTGGGGATTTGCCAATATAATTATGACCAAAGATAGATTATTAACGACTAATTTCTCTTACTCCCTACCCAGTGCAAGTTATAATAATTTAATAATAACTAAAAAAGGAAAAATTATGCAGTCCCCTCTCTACCTCTTTACTGTAGAAGAATATCTGGAATTGGAACAATCTAGTGATATTCGTCATGAGTATTTTAGCGGTGAAGTCTTTGCTATGGCTGGAGGTAGTAAAGAACACAATATGTTATCTGGAAATATTTACTCAGGTTTACGTTCTCATTTGCGAGGTAGTTCCTGTAATGTTTTCATGTCAGATATGAAAGTGAAGATAAATTTAGCTAATGAAAATAAAACCATATTTTACTATCCTGATGTTATCGTCAGTTGCGATACTGAAGATCAAGACCGTTATGCTTTAAATTATCCTTGTTTAATTATAGAAGTTTTATCACCAAGCACAGAAACAATAGATAGACGGGAAAAACTTATTAATTACCGAACTTTACCAAGTTTACGAGAATATGTATTAATTTCTCAAGATCAAGTCAAAGTAGAAATTTATCGTCAAGATCAAAAAGGAAATTGGACAATACAAACTTTGATTAATATCGAAGATGGCTTATATTTAGATTCAGTTGATATGACTCTAAAAATGGCTGATATATATGAAGATGTCATCAGTATTTAATAATGTTACAACAGGCAGAAATTCGTGTTCCCATTGCTATTAGTTTGGGGGCAATTGCTGGGGCTTTAAGTCGTTATTATTTAACTTTGTGGTTTACAAATCGCTTTGGTTTTGCTTTTCCCTATGGAACTTTTTTTATTAATATTAGCGGTTGTTTAGCAATGGGTTTTTTCGCAACTTTGGCTATGGAAAAAACAGCAATGATTTCTCCAGAATTTAAATTAATTGTCGCTACAGGATTTTTAGGTGCATATACTACTTTTTCTACTTTTGGTTTAGATACAGTTGGTTTATTACAACGTGGTAATTGGTTAGCCGCTACTGGTTATTTTTTGGGTAGTACAATTTTAGGAATTATCAGTGTTCAATTAGGGATGATTATTGCTAGAATTTTTAAGTAATAAGTAAGTAGATATAGGAATCATAAATGATATTTGAAAAATTTTAAGTAGTGTAGGGTGGGCAATGCCCACCAAAACCCGTATCTGCTGGGAATTGCCTACGTATATTTCAAAAATCAAATATTACTCCTATAGTCCCAAATAATATCAAAATAATATTGTTGACTCTGGGAGGACCAGAAGCCCACCCCAGAAGAATATTATACTTATTGTGGGGTGGGTATCTTGCCTGGTTTATATTATATTTAATTGTGCCTACCTACTTAATAATTTTGAAATTTGAAAATTAATCAATAGAAAAAATGGTGCAAGCACAATCTCTAATTAACGAAACTTCCATTACAGAAATATTACCTGGAGGTAGTAATCCAGATACTTTTGAATTAGCCCAAGCCTGGTATCCAGTTCACTACCTTCAAGATTTAGATAAATCAAAACCTACTCCTTTCACTCTTTTGGGTAAAGATATTGTGATTTGGTGGGATCAAAAAATTGAGTCTTGGCAAGTATTTATAGATCAATGTCCTCACCGTCTTGCACCTCTTTCGGAAGGGAGAATTAATGAAGATGGACTGTTAGAATGTCCTTATCACGGCTGGACATTTGCGGGAGATGGAAGTTGTCAAAAAATTCCCCAACAGGTTGCAGGAGGAAAAGCAGAAACTTCTCCTAGGGCTTGTGTATCATCTTTACCAACAACAGAAAGACAAGGATTATTATTTGTCTATGCTGGTAATCCAGAAAATGCTGTAAATACTAAAGTTCCTGTTGTTGAACCCATAGAAGAATCGCCAGATGGATGGGTAATTATGAACACTTTTCGAGATGTTCCCTATGATGCTTTAACATTATTAGAAAACATCCTTGATCCTAGTCATATTGCGTTTACCCATCATCGTACAGTTGGGAATCGTGCCAATGCTGCACCATTAGAATTGGAAATAGTTGAATCTGGGAAACATGGTTTTGAAGGAATTTGGAAACAAGGATTAAAAGCGGGACAATCAGGAAAACTTTCCACAACATTTATTGCCCCTGGTTTGATGTGGCATGATATTAATGCTGAAAAAGGCAGAATTTTAACTGTTGTTTATGCTGTGCCAATTCGCAAAGGTGAATGTCGGATAATTGCCCGCTTTCCTTTTAAGTTTGCGGCTAAACTACCAGGATTCTTTATTAAAATTCGCCCTCGTTGGTATGTCCATATTGGTCAAAATGGCGTTTTAGAAGATGATCAAATTTTCCTCCATTATCAAGAACGTTATTTAGCAGATAAAGGTGGTAGTGCTAATTTTAATAAAGCCTTTTACCTAGCAACAAAAGCAGATACTTTTGTGGCTGAGTTACGTAAATGGGTAAATCAATATCATGGAGAAACATTTCCAGGGGAATCTTTACCACCACTTTTATTTAATAAGGAAGGATTGCTAGAAAGATATCATTCTCACACAGAAAAATGTGCCAGTTGTCGTCAGGCTTTAAAGAAAATTCAACAGTTAAAATTTTGGTGTGGTGTTCTTACTATCGTTGCTTTAGCTAGTAGTCCTTTGTTGGCTTTTTTGGTGGAAACAAAATCAATTTTATTAGTGATGGTAGAAACATTTGTTCCTCTTTTATTGGGTGCAGGATGGTGGAAATTGAGTAAGTTGGAAAGGGAGTTTTATGAGGGGAGAATTATCCCCCCTCGTAATTTACCGGAGAAAGAAAGATAAATTGGCGGTTTCAAATTTCACTTAATACTATTGGGGGAAGTGCTAAATAAAAAAATATTACCCCAAATTACTGCCCAAATTGCCCAACCTAATTCCGGTGTTTGGGAAATAAAAGCTAATATTCCCGCTGATACCTTGAGGAGTTGTTGTTAGTGTTTTGTAGACATCTGTAGGTGTCAGCGTCCAAATATGAAAGTTTGAATTCATACTTTTGGTATCAATCGGGCTTCGATATTTTAGATGCTGAGTCTATGCCTGTTCATCTGTCTGAGGTGTGGGGTGGTTTTTTTGGGGTGGTTAGATGGTAGGATATGTCAGCAATATCGCTTTTCATAAACCCATACATAAGTTGACTTTTAATCTTTAAACAAGATGAGAAATCCCTCTTGTGTAAAATGTTTATCATGGGTTAAAATATCTATGATATTGAGATTTTTCATTGTTATCATAGAAATACAGTCTGTTAAACTATATCCTTTATCAAATCTTTGTTGAAATAACTCTAAACCTGCTAGAAATGATTCATGAGTCTGAGGTATTACTTGAATATTATGATCTTGAATAATTTGAACTACTAGCTGAGAAACTGCTGCTCTCATTGGTGTGGGAAAGGAAGCAAAAAAATTTATGGTTTCTGTTAAAACTTCCTCTGTTGTAATAATTTCAATATTTTCAAGATTAACGCTATAGCTTTTTACACGCTGATACCATGAATCACTTTTATTAATCAACGCTATCCAATAAAACGTATCTGCAAAAACTCTTTTCATTATTTATTGTCTATTATTGTATGGATTTTTGTTGATAAAGATAGTAATCATGTTTTTCTGCTCCATCAGTAGGAAGTGTTTCTAAGACTTCTTCAGGAATGTCTTTAATAATATCATCAGCTACTTCCCAAATAGGTTTATATTCAGTTGGCTTCGAGTTGGTTTTTTCTTTGATAGCACGAACGAAATTAAGTATTTGGGTTAGTTCAATTTCTGGTATTTGCTGTAGTTCTTGTATAATTATTTCTTTGGTTTGCATAAATTAAGATGATGGTATTTTAATGGATGACTAATATGATTTTAGCAAAAGTTTAGCAAAAAGTATAAACAAAAGGCCAAGCCAGAAAAAAGAAACTGTTGGGGAAGTCGGTTTTTTACCCTAGATGAAAAAAAGCGGTAAGGGAAAAAAGTCATCAGGGCGTAAGCGGAGGACAAGAGCTACAGTCATCACCTTGGCGAGTATGACAATACTTGCCAATTGGATCATAAGATAAACGGCAGGATAAATATTTTGGGGATGATGAAGGACTTCCAGTATTCGGTGTTGGTGTTGGTGTGTTTATTGGGAATGATGAAGGACTTTCAGTAGTCCGTGTTGGTGTTGGTGTGCTTGTTGGCGATGATGAAGAACCTCCAGTAGTCATTGTTGGTTCTGTATTTGTTGTTGTGCATGGTGGATTCACGCATTGATTATTATTATTATTCCACAAAAAACCGATAACCGCTATCATCGCCATCATTAAGATAGGAACGACAACTATATTTGGTTTTCTCCGGGGATCAGTATCTATGGGATCAGAATTTAAAACTTCATTTAAACGCTCAATACCAAGTGTTTGTTGTTCTATAAGCAAAATTAATTCTATAGCTTTCTGGGTTTGTGTTGCATTGGTTGTAAAATGCCCAGTTTTAATGTTCAATTTGAAAACAACCTCATCAAATTGAGAAGGTTGCAGTTTTTGAAGTTTATTTAATAATATTTGCTTCTGTTCATTATCCATTAATTTGATCTCCTTAAATGCGGTGCAACTCTATATATGGTATTTAGTAATTTTAAAAGGGACTCTCCTTCTGTTTGAATAGCAAGTTGAATAACCTCGATAGCTCTTGTAGTTTGTGGCACATTCTGCGATAATTGAGCTTCATTGATAGGATAACGAAATATGACTTCTTGGAACTGGCCTGGTAATAAGTCTTGAAGCAAATTTAAAGCAATTTCTTTTGACATATCGTTAGGTAATGTAATATTGGGCAGCGAGTTAATAATCTCTACAACGTCAACTGCTGAAGTGTTTGGTGGCTGACGGGATGACAAAAATGGTTAAGATGCAGACAGAATAAGCCTCATAGCTCTCTCACCCTGTTGATAATACTTC
>JAKOGY010000271.1 GCA_028658405.1 Dolichospermum sp. ST_sed8
GCTTATACTTTAGTTCATAAATACTACTAAATCGGCTTTTTGTTGATGTGTGACAGTTAGGGTGCGGAATGTGGGATAGTAAGCCTCTTCATCATCATGTTGAACGTTGGCTTTAGCTAATATTAGATCCCCAGATATTTCATCAAGTGGGAAAGTTTTTGCCTGTGCTAACTTACCTAATGCTGTGAGTTGCGTCATTGTTGCGACGCATTTTGGGCATTGACCACAGTTTAAATATCCATCGGGCAAAATTAACTGGTCACACACCCGGAGACTTTGCATAGCAACATCCCAGTTAGCAACTAAACTAGTTTTAGTAAATCTGGACAGGGCTATACATTCATGGCGAATTGTCAAATCATAACTGCTATATTGGGGGTCAAGCAGAGGGTGTGTTCCCCAAGGTTGTAGATAAGAGATTTCATCGCTGGAACTAATAGCCATACTGGCCACTATATTGCTGAAGGCATGACCAACAGCAGACAAAGCCGCACTAGTATAATAGTCTTTCCAGAATTCTATATTGCTCTGTTTTACATCCAAATCTTTCACAAAAGCATAAAGATTTGTATAAACACGAATTAGATTGATTTTGGCATTTTTTTTGAGATTATCAAAAGATTTGTATGCTTTTTCAAAGTTCTCTAGAGTAGTTTCCGAAAATCCATAGATAAACAGTCCATATTTGATTGATCCAGGGTGTTCTAAGGGATAATTGAGTCGGTTCAGCCGTAAAGTAGCTAATGTGTCAATACCTCCGGTAAAAAATATACCTGCTGGCTTATATTTATATATCTCTGGTGTTGCTAGGCTGCTTTTAATTTTGGATTCGATTTTCACTGGTGAACGATCTCTTTTGTACCATGTTTTCACCAAAGCCATTGCTGTTTGCAAATTTTCTAGTAACTGCGGGCAAATCTCAGCATCTATGTAAATTCTTTTTTCTCCAAAGTAGAAAGCCACCATTGTACAAGCTACTAAAAAACTATGGGGATTGCATGATAGCTCTGCTCCGAATTCTGGGATGGTGGCGATGTATATCTCTTGTGGAGAGCGATCTCGATCTTCCCAAACTACAGTTGCCGATACCTTAAATAAATTAGCTTCTTGTGTACTTTTCAAATCAATAATTTTCATACTCTAGATTCCACCTTTTTTAAAAAATTTATTCCAAGTAGCACTTACACCACCTAATGATTGAATTACAATAATTCCTGTGAATAAACTATAAGAAATAACAGGAATGATAATTTCTAATATTAAATTAAAATGGAACTTTTCGATGATTATAAATACTAATAACATACCCATACTTATTACTATGGGACGTAACATAATTCTCCATAGATTTAAGGTTAATATCCGACTATAAACACCATAACCAAGAATTATAAAAGCAGTGATGCTTCCTATTACTTCCATTAATGCTGCACCCATTAATTTGTAAGAAGAAATTAATATTACACCTGATACTCCTCCTATAACAGTTGTAACAGCGGTTTCAATTAGATTAAATTTCTCGAATCCATTGGCTAAAAGTAGATAGTTAAATATTCTTACAGAAGGATATAGAATAAGAGCTAATGAACTGATTTTTAGAGCTAAAGTTGCCTGACTGAAATTAGATTCTTGATAAATAAATTGCAAGAGATCTCCACCGATAAAGAAAAGACCAACGACGAAAGGTAAAGTTATACTCATGAGAATTTCCAGAATGTTCTCAGTGACTTTACTTTGATTTTCCTTAGTTTTATCTACTGCCTTGATCATCCGAGGAAAAATAGCTAGGCATAAACTATTTACAACCAACATAAAGGGCTGTTGTAATTGTCCAATAGCACCATAAATGCCAACCATAAGCTCATTACCTAGCAATGAAATAAGCAATATATCGGTTCTACTGGCAATCATTCCTAAAGCATCAATAGCTAAAAATGTGCGAGCATATTTCAAAATTTGCCAGATAAAATCTTTATTAATCTGCCATTTTGGTTGAACTATTTGTATCACTAAAACCCATTGAATGACAAAAATTAAGGTTTCAGAAATTAAGAATATTTCTGCTATGTAATTGATTCCATACTTCAGTTGCATACACCAGATCATTACCAACAACCGGAGAATGTAAACAGGGACTGTAGAGAAGGCAATCAAATTCATTCTCTCTTGTGCCTGAAAAACTGCCTCTGTGATATTAGAAAGGGCAAAAGGAATAACTGTCAAGCCCATGATATAGCAAACTGTTGAAGTGTCAGAACTATAGGGTAGTAACCACACTACAAAGGATAACACTATATAACCAAGGATGCTTAATAGCAACTGCAAGAAAGTACCACTTACTAAATAAACAGGCATTTCTTCGGGTTTTCGAGACAATTCTCTTGTAAACAGTGTTTTTAGCCCTTGCGAAATAATACTGACAAAAATCAGGTAATAGCTGAATGCGAGGAGATATTGTCCTAATACATAAGCTCCTAAATTACGAGCTATAGCTGCTGTTAATAAAAAGCTTGTAATACTTTGTGCTAATCGGTTTAGCAACAATGAGAAAGTATTTTTGGCTAGTTTGTATTGTCCCATTATTTGATTTATGCGATTTTTTAGATATAAGAGGTTGTTTGATAGCTTGCGTGGCGTAGCCATAAAGTGTTTTTATGTGACTTTAGGCACTTTTAGATCCCCCCTAACCCCCCTTAAAAAAGGGGGAACGGTCATCAAAGTCTCCGTTTTTAGAGAACTCCATAAAAAAGATGAACTGCTTGCAGCAGCGCTTCGCTATCCAATCTTGTGGGATGGGCATCTGGTCCCTCCTAATATTATTAGCAAGGCCAGATGCCTGCACCACAAGAAATTTTGGGGTATTTTTTTATTTGGAAGTCTCTTAAGGGAGATTTAGAGGGATCTAAAACTTTTAATACCGACAAAATAACTTTAGCTATTAAACATCCTCTAAACATGACAATATTTGATTTTATGATCATTTATTCACAATATTAGCAGATTTCTCTGTTTTTTAGTTGAATAAAAAATGTCATAAGCGGCTTTATTTCCAAATAGGTATAGTTGAATGCGACGATTGATAATACCGGGGATTCTCAAACATGAATAGATAACTAAATAAGGGTTATATAGGATTTCTTTGCAAGCTTTTAAACATTGCTTTTGCTTGAAAAGTTTGATCACAGTGTAGTAGTCTAAATTCATTTTGAAGATTTGATAATTTGCCAACAAAGCAGCAGCTAAATCCGGTAATTTGCTATGAATTTTTTCTTTATCTATAAAAGCTAAGGTTTGTTGACAATTTCCAGAAAGACGGATTGTTTTATCTGTATAAACTAAAGAACCTAAGCGAGCTAAATAAAAATAATATGCTTCTGGAACCAGAAAAAACCGCGCTCCCCTAAGCAAACAGGTCAAGCTTAACCAAAAATCTTCACCTACTTTAATGTCAGAGTTATAATTAATATTCTCTCGAATCAGAAACTCTCTTCTGAATAAAGGTTTAGATATACCTAAATGCAGTCCTCGTTTTCCGTATACATCTGTTTCCACAAAATAGACTGGATCTATTTGCTTAATTGTAGAAATAGATTCCCCACTTTCTTGAATTAGAGTACTCCAAGGGGTTTTTTCACCATCTTTAATCAGATATAAATCATCAGCAATCATATCCGCATTTTCTTGATATGCCAACTGTACAAGTCTTTCTAGTCGTTCTGGTGCATACCAATCATCGGAATCTAAAACAGCAATCCAATTGCCCTTAGCTTCTTCAATGGCTCGATTACGAGTACGACCAGCCCCGAAATTTTTAGGGTTAGAAAAAACTTTTAACCGTTCATCTCTAAAGCTGCTAACGACTTCTAATGTATTATTAGTTGAGGCATCATCTACAACAATTACCTCAATATTTTTGAGAGTTTGTGCCAGGGCTGACTCTATTGAACGAGAAATATAGGCTGATGTATTGTAGGCAGGAATAATGACAGATACTTCAGGTTTCATGATTAATTTTTCTCTTACTTAATAAGTTGTTGCAACTGTTTTTTTACCCATCTAAGTTTTTCCTTAACATGATTAAAGGGTACTGATTGATCAAGCAGGGTTACTTCCTCATTGGATAACTTGATTGTCAAAGCATTCACTGATGCTTCAACATTAGTAGACTTACTAGCTCCGACAATGGGAACAATCAGAGGTGACTTACTCCTTAACCAGGCGAGCATCAGGCTGTATACAGTTATTCCTTTGGCTTCAGCTATTTCTGTAAATACTGACAGCTTTTCCATGGTGCTGGTACGACGTATACCTTGAATACCACCAAAGGGACTCGATGCCAAAAAGGTTAATTTTTCTTCATTAGCGTAATTTAATACTCCATCAAACTCATGATGCCGATACCAAGGATTTAATTGGTGTTGAAGAACAACAACCTCAACTAAATCACGAGCGCGTTTGATCTCTTCTACAGAGTAATTGGACAGGCCCACAAAACGGATCATGCCATTGGTGACGGCTTCTTTCACTGGGGTGAGAGATTGTTCAATAGTGTAGTTGGGATCAGGTCTGTGATGTTGCCATATATCTATGGGTTTTTTACCACCAAGAGCTTCAAAGCTTTCTCGAATTGTCTGTCGTAGATGTTCTGGACTACCGCTGAATACCCATTCCCCCTGTGGACGAATATAACCACCTTTTGTAGCTACTAAAACATTACTAGTATCGCCACTGTACTGTTCTAAAGCTTGATAAATTAGGCGTTCATTATGATGTTTATCTGACTCATCTTTGCAGTAAGAGTCAGCAGTATCAATTATATTGATACCCAAATCAAGAGCGCGGTGAATAGTGGCAATTGCTTGTGATTCAGGGGGTTTGCTAATTAAAGAAAGTCCCATTGCCCCCAGGGCAAGTTCACTGATGCTAACACTTGTATTACCGAGTTTTTTCATTTCCATTTGTGATTATGCCTTTTACCGATGGATTAATTGGGAAGTTTTAAAAGCGACTTACCATCAAAGTAATCAGGAATGGGCGCACCCATTAATCCTAAAATCGTTGGTGCTAAGTCCACACTTTCACCATCTGGCAAATTAGACCCAGGAGTAATACTGGGACCCTTGGCCATAAAAAATCCTCGATTCCAGTGAGTACCCGCACGGAAGTGAGTGATGGGGCCAATGCGTCCAAAATCAGGGCTATCTACAACATCCGTTATTTGCTCGTGCCACACCACTATCAAATCTGAATCTGGATGTTTAGGATCATTATCTGTAGCAGATTTTCTGGTGCGTGCCACTTGTTTAACTAAGGGTTTTCCAGTTCTAGCATCTTTGAGACGATAGAGAATCTCAGTCACTTCGTTACAGACATCTTCATATTCAGATGCTGTCACAATACCATCTCTTTCTCTTCCCTCTAAGTTGATGCGAATATGTCCATTGGCAAAAGTTGGCAGGGCAAATGCCTTCATTTTCGGCCAGAGAGGTTTATACCAACTAGCAGGCATCCAACCAAATGGAACAGATAACATTGAATAAGGACTGGCTAAACCATTTTTATCAGCGTGTAAAAACTTGCTAGGAATCCAAGGTTTCAAAAACCGCTTAATTGGATTAGGTTCATAGTTTTTCGTCCAGATCTCACCTAGCCAAGTATTGCGAATGGGATTAGTTATCATTGGTGGTAGAGAAACTTGGGGATTTCCTGGTGCAATAGCAACTTTGCCTGGGAAGTTAAAGCGATAAAGTAATTCAGGTAAAAATACTGCACTGGGCATATCACTGTAGTTTGGTCCCATCCCATGCAAAGAGAAACACAGTATATAAGCGTCTGCTGGGGCTTCTTCTAATATCTTGCCTATTGCTAGATCAATGTTTTCGTATGTTTCCAGCAATGGGTCAGGAACAGTACCATTTTGACTTAGGTGCTGGTACAGTGGGTGATCTGGTTGGCTGTAATTGTATATATCATGACCTGCTGTATGCGGTTCTCCAAAAACTGTTAAGTATAAATCCCAAGGTTCTTGCTTGAGTAAATCGCAACAAATATTTGTGCGAAAGCTAATACTTTCTTTTAGAGCTTGACGCAGCCATTTTACATAATTTTTATCCCACCAAATCCCAGTGTCATTGTAGAGAATTGGATTTTTGCCATGTTTGTTAATGATATTTGTGAAAAGTTCAGGAGGATGAGATGCACTAGGTGCTGAGGGAAAATGTCCTCCCCAACCTAAAACTTGAATGCCATTTACTCCTTCACAAATTCTTGTACCGGGTACGTCAAATACTGCGATCTTGTATGTATCTCCTAATGCGTAAAAAGGAGGATATTCTTGATAGTCATAACCACAAAAAGGCAGATCGCAATCTATCTCGTAGGTTTCTGGTTTATAGGTTACGGCATCCCAGTAACCAATTTTATCAGAACCCAACCCTGTGGCAAATTGCGCCCATAATCCTTCTGTAACTCCATATTCTGTGGTTTGACCAGAATATTTAACCTTATTGCTAATATTTGCATAGCCTCCTTGCTGTCGCAGTTTATTGAGGTTTTTCAGATATCCTTGAGAAATCCATTTTTCTATTAAAATTGGATCTCCAGCATCTAGACCAATTGCAATTACAGGATTTTTCATCTGATTCTTTATTGCTTAACTACTTAAATATGATATCTCCATCTTTGTCAATACCTTCGTCATTTTTTTTAGGTTGGGTTTCATGCTTCAACCCGACCTACGAATCAAGGAATTTTTTGATTTGGCTAAGAGGTTGTTTGAAAAGTTTTGAGTGGTGATTTTAGGTACTTACTGATAGCTTGCGTGGCGAAGCCATTCCCCCCTAACCCCTCTTAAAAAGGGGGGAACTAGAGTCAAAGTCCCCCTTTTTAAGGGGGATTT
>JAKOGY010000272.1 GCA_028658405.1 Dolichospermum sp. ST_sed8
TTTGAAAAATTTAAGTATTGTAGGGTGGGCATTGCCCACCAAAACCCTGATCTGGTAGGCAATACCCCCCAAAACCCTGATTTGGTAGGTAATACCCCCCAAAACCCTGATCCGGTGGGCAATGCCCCCAAAACCCTGATCCGGTGGGCAATACCCCCCAAAAACCTGATTCGGTGGGCATTGCCCCCCAAAAACCTGATTCGGTGGGCATTGCCCACCCTACATATATTTCAAAAATCAAATATTATTCCTATATCTCTAACTTATTAAAGTCATAACTATAATACCGTTTATGACATCTGACCAAAGAATTCAGCAAGCATTACAGTGGTGGTTTTATAGAGAATTCTGGAAATTATTTCTGGAGTCGGAAAAAATCCGTGATGATTTATTACAAGAATCTTTTATAATCCGGCGTAATCTGGACTTATTAACTAGAGATAATCTGAGTTTATCGGTGACGAAAATTCAGGCACATATCAAAACAATTGATAACTTTCATCATTCCTTGGTACAATTAAGCGATCGCTTATGTCCAATATCTATTCAAGATAGCTTACCTTTATCTATTGAGTGTTTATTAGAATCTTGGATAAACTCTTATTTTCATTTAGATTTTCAGATTAATATGCCTGTTTACTGGCGAATTGAACAACCTGAGCATAGTTGGATTATTTTAAGAGTTTTAGAAGAATTGCTGAGAATAACTTTACCAGAATCCGAAATTCTACTACCTATTGATATTCAGATTACTCTCAAAGAAATAGGAAGTATAGGACTCTTAGCTGTAAAAATTTCTTATCCTGACATATCTACACTGATTTTTTATTCTCATGTACCAGAATTAGAATACCTTTATGATAGTTTCAAATTTTTAATGGCGGGTAAATGTTCCTATTGTAACAAGCATCTTATGTCAATTTGGCATTTTTATTGGTGAATATTTTCTATTACTTAATAGTTAGTATATTACCAGGCATACCTCTGTTAAAACTCTTATTTAGAGTAAATAATTGTTATTGATTAACCTAGTACCGCAAGGCGGAATTTAGAATTTAGAATTTAGAATTTAGAATGAATACAGCATAAGCTTTTCACTGATTCGGAATAGTTCATTAACTTACGCTGTACTAGTAATTTCATTATTATTTAAGAACCACCCCCTAAGAGTGAGGATTGACAACTAACTGAGCTTATAAATTATGATGAAATTTAGTAAAAACTAATTAATAGTCTTAGATAGCAATCATAACTTATCAAGTATATAAGAAATTAGAAAAAAATATCAGATATGCAACAAATTTCATCAGAAAAATCAATTTTAAAATTCATGGTCATTGATGATCACGAATCAGTTTTAAGCGGAACAGTAGAAATATTAAGGAAAAACTATTCTAGTGCTGAATTTAATATTGCGACAAATGCTAGTTATGCTTTTGAGCAAATTATTAGTTATCAACCTGATTTATTAGTTATGGATCTTTCCATACCAGAAAAATTAGAAATGACCGCACGAGTTGATACAGGTATTCAACTGCTTAAAATTTTAATGGAAAACTATTGTCATTTAAATATTGTTGTCCAAAGCGCCCATGTCAGAACATTAGTAAGAATTCGTCCTTATATTGATAATCACAAAGGAGGCTTTACTGTTGCTGATAAAAGTCTCTCTACCCAAGAAATGTTAACTAGAATTGATTGGGCATTACAAGGATTAACTCATACAAAAGATATTAAAGGAATCTACTCAGGTTTAGATGTAAAATCGGAATGGTTAAAAGTCTTGAATTTAGCCTTTGAAGAAGGATTACAAGATAAAGCAATTGCTAAAAATATGTGTATATCTGAACGAATGGTGCGTCATTATTGGAGTAAGTTGCAAGATGCTTTAAATATTTATCCAGAAGAAGGTAAAAATATCCGCATTCAAACGGAAATGAAAGCTCGAAACGAAGGATTAATTGATTGATTAATCAAATCGGTAAACTCACCAGGCATTTTTCATAAGTAAGGTATTAATACTCAAATATAAACTTATGCAAAATCAAATTTTTGAAAGATTTCAAAAAGGAATTTATTTTGCTTTTGTAGGAAAATTAGCAGCAATTATTATTACCATATTCAGTCTAGGATTGATTAGTTATTTGTTTTTAATTTGGGGTTGGTCATTTTTCCTATTGCCAGAAATTTTTGTGATATTTATCAACTGCATCATACTTTTGTCCTTGTATCAATATAACCAAGCTATTAATTCTATAATTCAAGATCGTCAAAATATAATTGAACTGACATTCGCAACCATTCATAATGGACCCCTCCAAAGTTTAGCCAAGGTTTTGAAATTAGTCAAAAGAGATGATTTACCAAGTAATAACTTACTGCCTATCATAGAGAATGAATTGGAAGAGTTAAACCAAGAATTAAGAGAAATGTATGAATTTTGGCAACAAAAAACTCTAACTAAAAATACTAGCCTTTACCTTGGAAATAATGTAGTTATAGACTTGCGAAATCCTTTACATGAAATTCTCTATCAAGTTTATAGCTACACTTTAGAAAGAGATTTTCCCTGTTTTAAAACCCTCAAACTAAAAATCCATAATTTTGAACCTATAAATGAAAGCAGTTTAAGTATTGAAAATAAGCGAGGACTTTGCCGATTTTTAGAAGAAGCCCTATGTAACGTTGGTAAACACGCCACAGGAACAACCTGTTTAGAAGTTAGTTATTCTACATCTGAAGGGCGGTATATTCTCAGTATCATGGATAATGGTTTAGGCAATTATTCATCAAGGGAAGGTTGGGGAACAAAACAATTTAAAAATTTAGCACAGCAAATTAAAGGTAAATTTCGGCGAGTTTCCCTTTATCCTCAAGGTACTCTTTGTGAGTTATCTTGGCCTTTGATAAGTTCTTTTTGGTGGCAATAACATCAAAACTCGCCTAATGTGGGCAATGCCCACCCTACATTACTTAAAATTTTTTAAATATTATTTATGATTCCCATAACTGAATTGTAGATCGGAGTGTGGGCATTGCCCACCCTACATTACTTAAAATTTTTTAAATATTATTTATGATTCCCATAACTGAATTGTAGATCGGAGTGTGGGCAATGCCCACCCTACATTACTTAAAATTTTTCAAATATTATTTATGATTCCCATAACTGAATTGTAGATCGGATTTTGTTCAATAACTATGCCAAGATAGAAGACTAATGACTATATTGAGCAAAAGGAAAGCTAGAAAACGCCGTGCAGATTACATTTTTAGGGACGAGTTCCGGTGTACCGACAAGATCACGCAATGTTTCCAGCGTGGCGCTGAGGTTGCCACAACGGGCAGAATTGTGGTTATTTGACTGTGGTGAGGGAACTCAGCATCAAATTTTACGGAGTGACTTAAAAGTTAGCCAACTATCCCGAATTTTTGTCACCCATATGCACGGTGATCATATTTTTGGCTTAATGGGATTGCTGGCTAGTTGCGGTTTAGCAGGTAATGTAGACAAAATTGATATCTATGGTCCATCGGGATTAAACGAATACTTACAAGCCGCTTCTCGGTACTCTCACACCCATTTTTCTTACCCCATAAAAGTGCATACGGTTCAGCCGGGGGTAATTTATGAAAATGATGAATTTACTGTTAGTTGTGGTCTTTTACATCACCGCATTCCTGCTTTTGGCTACCGAATAGCCGAAAAAGATAGAACCGGACGTTTTGATATAGACAAAGCCAAAACCTTAGAAATTCCTTCGGGTCCAGTTTATGGAAAACTCAAACGCGGTGAAACAGTCACTCTCGAAGACGGAAGAGTAATTAATGGGAGTGAATTATGTGGACCCATAGAAATTGGGCGAAAAATAGCCTATTGTACGGATACGGTTTATTGTGAGAGTGCGGTGCAATTAGCAGAAGATGCAGATGTATTAATTCATGAAGCAACTTTTGCTCATCAAGATTCAGAAATGGCTTTTCAGAGGCTACATTCCACAACCACAATGGCCGCGCAAACAGCATACAGGGCAGGAGTTCGCAAACTGATTATGACACATTTCAGTCCTCGTTATGCTCCAGGTAATACTATTGAGTTAAAAGATTTACTTAAAGAAGCACGAGCGATTTTTCCGAAAACAATTATGGCTCATGATTTTATGGTTTATGATGTCCCTCGAAGACGGGAAATTGAGTTAAGTGTGAGCGCTTAAATTTGCTATAATTTTGACTTATTCCTAATTTTTACCCACCTAAATTATGAGCAATATTCCCCAAATTGGGCAACCTGCACCGGATTTTTCGACCCCAGACCAAAATAATAATCTAGTCAATCTTGCTGATATAAATCAGTGGATAGTTCTCTATTTTTACCCTAAAGATAATACTCCTGGTTGCACCACTGAAGCTCAAGACTTTACAGAATTGTCCTCAGAATTTACCACAGTAGGAGCAAATATTATCGGTGTTAGTCCTGATTCTGCCGCTTCTCATTGCAAATTTATAGACAAACATAATTTATCAATTACCCTATTAACAGATCCTGAACATCAATTAATAGAAGCCTATGGTGCATGGCGTTTAAAGAAGTTTATGGGTAAGGAATATATGGGAGTTGCTCGTTCCACTTTTCTGATTTCACCTGATAAAACTATTGCATACGCTTGGCCTAATGTCAAAACTAAAGGTCATGCTGAAGCTGTATATAAGAAAATCCAGGAATTAGCCGCTATTTAACCTTTTATAGTCCGATAATCGGACTATCTGGATATAACTGCAATTTTCTAAATGTTAATTAATTTAAAGTTTTCTTTACCAAATTCTGTTAATGAAATAATATTACCATTCAAACCTTATACAATAGAAATATCAATTCTATTATTTGTATTATGGTTGTAAGGATTCAGGATACAGAATGATTGATATAACAAGGAATAAGAAGCAACTCATCCTCCAAAACCTGTATTTGGATTGGTAATGAATGGAAGTGATTTTATTTTTCTAAAAATCTCACAAATCAATCAACCCCAATATAGTTTATCTGATCAATTTACACTTTGGAAGCGAGAAAACGAACTTTATCAAGTTTTTCGCATCTTAAAAAAACTAGGTCAAATTTTGAATTAACTCTGAATTAATTATGTCCAGTCGTCCTATCTACCTCGATTGTCATGCTACCACCCCCGTTGATGAAAGGGTAATGGCTGCAATGATTCCCTACTTTACAGAAAAGTTTGGTAATGCGGCTAGTATTAGTCATATTTACGGTTGGGAATCTGAAACTGCTGTTAAACAAACACGGGAAATTTTAGCAACCGCAATCAACGCTACACCCGAAGAAATTGTTTTTACCAGTGGAGCAACGGAAGCAAATAATTTAGCTATTAAAGGTATTGCCGAAGCTTATTTCCAAAAAGGTCAACATATTGTGACTATTGCCACGGAACATAAAGCAGTTTTAGATCCTTGTGAATATTTAAAAAGCCTTGGTTTTGAAATCACAGTTTTACCTGTGCAAAAAGATGGATTAGTTGATTTAAATCAGTTAGAAAAAGCTTTGCGTCATGATACAATTTTAGTATCTGTGATGGCTGCAAATAATGAAATTGGGGTTTTACAACCAATAGCCAAAATTGGAGAAATGTGCCGGCAAAGACAAATTATTTTGCATACAGACGCAGCCCAAGCTATTGGTAAAATCTCCTTAGATGTGGAAGAGATGAATATTGATTTAATGTCTTTAACCGCACATAAAGTTTATGGTCCAAAAGGAATTGGGGCTTTATATGTCCGCAGACGTAACCCTAGAGTTAAACTTGCTTCCCAACAACATGGGGGAGGACATGAAAGAGGAATGCGTTCGGGGACCTTATATACACCACAAATTGTCGGTTTTGGGAAAGCTGTAGAAATTGCAATGGCCGAACAAGAAACAGAAAACCAACGATTAATAGAATTAAGAGAAAGATTGTGGAAACAGTTATCTACTGTAGGAGGAATTTATTTAAATGGACATCCTCAAAAACGACTAGCAGGAAACTTAAATATTAGTGTTGAAGGTGTAGATGGTGCAGCACTTTCTTTAGGTTTACAATCAGTAGTAGCTGTATCTTCCGGTTCTGCTTGTTCTTCTAATAATGTTGCCCCTTCTTATGTGTTGAAAGCTTTGGGACATTCAGATAAATTAGCTTATGCTTCGGTGCGCTTCGGAATTGGCAGATTTAATACAGTTGAGGAAATTGATCAAGTTGCCCAACAGGTAATTTCTACTGTTCAAGGGTTAAGAAGTGCGGTAGTTGTGAGTTGTTAGTAGTAGTTATTTTTTTAATTTAGTTGCTGGAAAAAGGTTTTTAAGATTTAATAAATTTTCGGTTTCTTGAAAAGATTCTAGGTTAACTGGAATTTTTTCATATTAATTTATTTTTCTTAATTTTCTGGAGGATGCCAACCAGCAATTACCCAATAACTGCGAACTTCTAAAGCATCTGCATCATCACTTAAATGTAAAGCTTTAACAGTAGCTCTACCAGTTGGTGTTTTACCTACAATTTGTAAGCCATCTGCTGTCCAGTAAAAATGCTCAGTCCAAACTTGACTACGTGGGTTAAATAATTTAACTGTTTCTCCTGTTTCTGGATCAATGCCTGTAGTTTTATCGCTTTTGTATCTATTACAAATAGGACAAGCTAACCATAAATTTGATTCTTCATTATTACCACTTTTGGCTATAGGAATAATATGTTCAATTTCCAAACGTGCCATTACTAACCCACATTCCGCACCCCAAACTGTTCCAGAGGGAAATTACAGAGATGAAAAATCAAAGTTAGCATAAAAACAGAC
>JAKOGY010000273.1 GCA_028658405.1 Dolichospermum sp. ST_sed8
GGGGATCTAAACGTTGTGGGGCAACTCTAGAAGACTTGTGTGTACACCGTAGCCTCGCTTGCGGGGAGGGGTTAGGGGTGGGGTTCTATCCTAACTTAGCAATTTCAGCTTCCATGAATTTAGCAATCTGACTAAGTTTTTCTGGTGAGTTAGTTTCCATGTACACTCTCACCAAAGGTTCTGTTCCAGAAGGACGCAGCAATACCCAGCTACCCTCTTCTAAATACAGTTTGATACCATCTTTCCTGCCCACCTCTTTCACCTTGATTCCTGCCACTTCTGAAGGCGGATTTTGGGTGTAGGAATTAATCACTGCCACCTTGTGAGCTTCAGTTAGGTGTAAATCTAAGCGATTGTTATACAAAGGACCATCAGCTTCGGCGATCGCTTCCTGTACCAACTGACTTAAAGGCTTACCTTCATAAGCGATCGCCTCAGCCACTAGCATATCTGCTAAAACCCCATCTTTCTCAGGAATATGCCCAATGATACTTAAACCACCGGATTCTTCCCCACCAATTAAAACAGCGGTTTCCCGCATTTTCTCACCAATGTATTTAAAACCTACCGCAGTTTCATAAATTTGCAGCCCATACTTGGCAGCGAAATTATCCAACAAGTGCGTAGTTGCCACAGTGCGAACAATTGCACCACTTTTACCCTTGTTTTTAATCAAATGTCGTGCTAGAACTAACAGCACTGTATTGGGAGTCAGGACGTTACCTTGTTCATCAACAATACCAAAGCGATCGCTATCACCATCGGTAGCCAAACCCAAATCCGCCTGATCAGCCTTCACCGCTGCCACCAACTCAACTAACTGTTCCCCTTTGGGTTCAGGCATACCACCGCCAAAAAGCACATCCCGCCAATCGTGGAAACTTTCTAATTGACAACCACAGTGTTGCAAGACTTCATCTAAATAGCCACGCGAGGTAGAATAAAGGGCATCGTACTTGACCTTTAAATTTGCACTTTTAATTTTTTCCACATCCAATAAGGTGTAGATAAAATTCAGATAATCGGGCTTAGGATCAAAAGTAGAAATTGTCCCAGATGGGTTACTTCCAGGTAACTCGTCCGATGACGTTTCGATATTGGCCACAATAGTATCAGTAATTTCTGGAGTCGCGGGTCCCGCATAATCAGGAATATATTTAATCCCACAATAAGGTGCAGGATTATGACTAGCAGTAAACATCAAAGCCCCTGCGGAATTCAGGAGACGGGCATTGTAGGCAATTACTGGAGTGGGACAATCCCGATCAGTAATTTTCACATTCCAGCCCAAATCCGCCAAAACAGCGGCAGATGTCCGGGCAAACTCGTCAGCTAAAAACCGCGTATCGTAGGCAATTAAAACAGGTTTGTCTTTACTATAGGCAGTTTCCAGATAACTAGCGATCGCCCTGGTTACTTTCCGCACATTTGGGAAAGTAAAATCATCAGCAATAATTCCGCGCCATCCATCAGTCCCAAACTTGATCTCACCGGAATTGCTAGGGTTACTCATATTGCCACTCTCTCCCGTGCATGATTATTGCTATTTACGATTAGGAAGCATCCCGCAAGGCCGTGGAATAGCCACTAAGCCGCAAGTATCCCCAAGGTAATTTCTCTCACTCTACATGAGCAATGTCAACCCCCGATAGACCCTTTGTTAGTTACCACCTTTGGTCTTTATTTGCCCCCAGCCGGGGACAGGAACATTGGCATTGCCAAATGAGAAGAGGATTTATTAAAGCGCGACAACATGAACCACAAGTCAAAGCTTTGTTGGCAACCGCTACCCCACCGCAGCGCATTGGCATTCTTGCCCAAAAGGGTGTATATGAGTTTCATCATCACCTGCAATGGTTAACTCAGGTTGATGGTGTGGAAAAAGTTGCCCGGTTATTGGGATTGAGTCAGACTCATGAAACTGTTAAATATCGGGTATTGCAAATTTTAAGAAAATATCAAAATGCCCCTTTATTATTAGGTAAGCGAATTCTGGAATTGACTGCGGGTGATGAAGGTTTTCCCAAGCCGATTGTGATTGAAAAACAAGATTATTGCTTTCGGTTATATGCAGCTATGGACTGTATATTTATCGAGTCTGATAGCACCTTACATATTTTAGATTTTAAAACTGGTAGATCTGCCTTTGATCACAGACAAGCGTTTGTTTACTTACTTGCAGCCCGTTATCTTTATCCTGGTAGAACCGCAGTTGCGTCTTTTTATAATTTGGAAATTTGCAAAAAATCGGAATTAATTACTATTACTAATAGTGAATTTAAATCTTTAGAATCTGAATTGGCTAATATTGCCCACCAACATCAAGAAGATTTGCAACAATATGAAGCTAAAAATAGCAACTTCAGTCAAATATTTCCCCCGAATCCTGGAGACCATTGCCGTTTTTGTGCCTTTAGTTCTATCTGTGAATTTGCCCAGTTAAGACAACCAAAGTCTTATTCAATGCCCATTACAAAATCTCACCCTTCCTCAACATCTTCGTGAGTCGTATTTGGTGATCTAGGCTGCGGTTACGCTGCTGAGAAAAAAATTCATGCTAAATTAAAAAATAAAGCTTAATTACGGGTATTATATACTTGAGGCGTTCCTCATGTTCGTATTGCAAAAATTCACTTTTTAATTTCTGGAGCTATTGAATGTCAATTTACGTTGGTAATTTGTCCTATGACGTTGCTGAAAACGACCTTACTGGGGTTTTCGCAGAATATGGGAATGTTAAAAGAGTCCAACTACCTACTGACCGGGAAACTGGTCGTAAAAGAGGTTTTGCCTTTGTAGAAATGGGTTCAGATGCAGAAGAGGACGCAGCAATTGCTGCCCTTGACGGTGCTGAATGGATGGGACGTGGGTTAAAGGTTAACAAAGCTAAACCCAAAGAAGATCGTGGTGGTGGCGGTGGTGGACGAGGTGGATATGGTGGCGGCGGCGGTGGACGCGACCGTTACTAAGTTTTACCATTAAGACCTCTAATTATCATATTTTTAGGACAGAGGAAATCTCTGTCTTTTTTAATGGATATATTACCGCTCTAATTCATGAAATTGTGCTGACTCTCGAATTTTCCAGAAGATTCCTTCTTCCTTCTTCCTTCTTCTTCCTTCCTTCCTTCCTTCCTTCCTTCTTCTTTCTTCTTTCTTTCTCCTGACTCCTGACTCCTGACTCCTGACTCCTGACTCCTGACTCCTTTCTTTCTCCTGACTCCTGACGTTTATTTTTAACAAAATCTCTTAAAGAATGATAAATCAATACCACCAAAATTAATACTAAAAGCAATATTCAATTGTTCCAAAGTTCCCACTAACCAGCCAACAGTATTAGTATTGGAAGCTTCATAGTGATTAAATAAGATTGCAAATTTTCTTTCTAAATATGGTTTAACTTTTCCACAAATCAGGACAATTTTTAATAATAATCCCATTGTGGGTACTGTTCCTTGATTACTAATTAAATCTAAGAAAACAAAGTGCTGTGGTGATGATTGATTATTAACAACTAGAAAGTTTAATAAATTACTACAAGTTCTCACTAATAATAGATCATTAACTTTTTGCTCATCGGCTTGAGGCAAAATATTTTGTAAATATTTATATAGTTTTTGATTAAATTGTTTTTTTCCGTATTGTCCGTCTACAGAAGATATTAAATATTCATATAAGTCATCTTTGAAATTGCGAAAATTCGCAGCTTGTCCGCCATATTTTATGAACTGTTGGGCTGATTCATGATATGTATTGCCATGTTCGACTTTACCAACAAAATGCTTTAAGGTGGTGTATAATTCACCATCAGTTAACAATGTAGGATTATTTATAGGGCGCAAAATTCGATCAGCTTCGGTAATTGAAGTGTTTTTCAACATCTGAATTCGCCGCATTTTATAAGTTACATATTGTGATAAATCAATTTCAAATTTTTTCTGTACCTGTGATTGAAAATGTCTAACAGTTTCTTTTTGTTCCTGAGTAGAGTCGTCGCTCATTAAACAATGTTCATATAGATAAGGATAACGGCGAATTAAGGTCATCAGTGGCTGATTATCTTGCCTCCTCGCTACAGGTAGATTCTCATTCACTACCTGAGTAAATCGTAATAAAATTAAATACTGCTCGCTGTCAACAAACAGTTTAAGCAATTCACGTAGACGGATTGTTTCGCGGGAACGTAAATTATTAACTTTATAAGTAGTAGGTATAGCAGAAAATAAACTGATTAAATCAGCAATTGCACTATGAAGCAGGCAATTCATATGCCAGTAGTTGATGAGAATATGACAACACCGATTGAGGAAAAATTTAAATTCTTCAGGTGCGGTCTTAGATGCGGTAATTTTGTCTAAAATTGGCACAATTTCCGATTCAGGATAATTCGCTCTTTCAATAAATAGCGACCGAAATCTATTAAGCATTTGGTTAGTAGATTCTTTTTGCACCAAGTGTAATAAGTGCTGATAGATTAACTGTTCTTCATGATAACAGTCATGATAACAGTGATCATAATCTAATTTACCGCCGATTATGTTCGTCGAATGTTTTTGGAGGATTGCTTTCTCTGGGTTATGATCAATTATGTTTCTCACTTTTCATTACCTACAGCCTAGAATAAATGTAATTTTTTATATGTTTTTTGAGAATGATTAACCGTACAAACCCGATTTTAGGAGTATTGTCTAGTTTGCACAAGTTAGTCAAATACCGTTATAAATATTTTACCACACTAGATGGAAATTCACTGAGAGCCAAATACAAAGTGAACATAAATCTTTACTATGCAATCTTAAACTTTTAATGAAGAAACAACAGTGACTATGATCACCAAGAAATAGTAATCATAAAGTTTAGTATAAATTAAACAATCCCTTGTTACCCATATTCTGTACTCAGGAGTCAGCAGCGAAGGCTCGTAGTTGTGGTTCGTATCTTCATAGAGATACAAATGCGGCGGTAAATATTCTCAATCTTGGAAAACAAGCTAGGGTCGGGCAGACCCAAAGTAACGCTACAGGAGTCGAAACCAATACTCTACTTGGCGTAAGCCTGGAAGAGCCAAGTTCTGACGATAAATGTAGAATCTCTGCGTCTTTAGACGCAGAGATTGTCAAAAAATTAAATCATATAAATCATAAAAATCATAGTCTCAGATATTATTTAGAGTTTGCTGAAGAAGTCGCAAACTTTAATGGCAAAGATAGCACATAACGGTATCCTGACTCTGGTGAACCTTGAATAGAAATTTGTCCATTATGTAATTCTGCTAAATGACAACTCAAGAAAAGTCCTAATTTCTCACGAGAAATATCAGCAAATAACTGCTCCGATTTATCGAATAAACCATTACCGAAGATATCAGAGTCAGAATCAGATAGGTTGAGGGGTTTTTCTGTGTAATCATGATTATAAGTATGGTTATCTACCCCAGGCTCAATTGGTAAAGAATTGAGGTAAAAACAAGAATCACAATTGGTAACACCATCTTTTAAATCAGGGTGAGATACCCACACCGTCACACATAGCGTATCTGATTTATAAGTAACGTGAATTCTGACTATACTACCCATAGCAGAAACTTGAATCACGCTGAAAATCAAATTGCACAGAATTTGTCGGACTTTATCCTTATCTAAGGATAAGAGGCGATTGTGTCCTGGTTCTATAGATAGACGAATATTTTGCTCACGACGGATAGCTAATTCTTCTAAAGTATTAATAACCTGTTGACAGAGCATTTCAATATCAACAGGGACTAAATTTATCAAATGAGAATTTTCATTAGTTGCGTCTAATTCCGTAATTTCATTAACTAAAGAAAGTAAATACCGTCCACTATGTTCGATAATTTCTAAATATTCTCTTTGCTTGATTGTCAAAGGTCCATAAATTTCTCTTTCTAAGACACCAGCCATACCTAATATAGATGTTAATGGTGTGCGTAACTCTTGAATTATCTGATTTAAAAGTTCTAATTTAATTTGTTGACTGAAATTAAAATCTGTTTTCACAACAGGAGAAGTAATTTTCAAATCAATTATTTGCTCTTCTAAAAGTGAAAATTCGAGCTTAGATTTAGTATTCTCTGCTACTGGGTGATTTTGTAATAATCGGTTGCGCTCAAATTCACTCATACTCCAACGCGCAATTATTTGTAAAAACTCAATATCACGGTTTGTAAAGTTACGAGGTTGGCGATCCATAACTGCTAATGTACCTAAGCAGTTACCATTTGCATCAATTAAGGGCGCTCCCAAATATGCGCTAATCCCATAATTTTTTACTAATATACTATCTTTGATCCAGGAATTTGTTTCTTTATCTGTATCATTAATTACTAGAGTTTGCGAAGTTTCTACTACCTGAGAGCAAAATGACTCCCGACGCAAAAGTTGGCGTTTACGAGCTAAATCATTCATTAATCCTAACCGAGATAAGCCTACCGCTGATTTGAACCAATGAAATTTTTGATCAATAAATCCCAAAATCGCAATTTCCACTTCTAAAAAGTGAGCAGCAGTTTGAGCAGCTTCTTCAAATACCGGAATCATTTCCGATTGTCGTAAACCCAGGTTTGATAATGCTTGTAGCCGTTGTTGTTCCTTTGTATTTGGGGAATTACCATGATTTTGGGGAGTAAATAATTTATTTTTTGACTTTACCATTGTGATTATTAACCTGATATGTGAATTTACATAACCCCTAGAGATTACAAGAGCATCCGGTAAAGAGAACCACCTCTAGCTTAGATACCGCAAGGGTTCTAAGTTAAGTGGACTCGTTGAACCAAGAATCTCAGCGGCTAAAGCCAG
>JAKOGY010000274.1 GCA_028658405.1 Dolichospermum sp. ST_sed8
TTTACAGGATGTTGTTGATAATTTTGCTGTGGGGTGTTTGGTAATTTTATTTTGTCAGAATCAGGATGTCCAGGATTATAGGATTTTCAGGATGTAAGTGTTTTATTGTCTATGATAAATACAGATTTGAGGATGATATATAATGAATAAATGATTTGATAATTTATTTGCTATTATTGATTGACTACTAGGGTAACTTAATTTTATTATAATCTCAAATTTTCACAAACAAATTACCAATAACATCCTGTACATCCTTAAATCCTGGATATCCTGATTCAGACAAAAAAATCAAAAACACTACACAACCAAACATCAAACCACATCCTGTACATCCTTAAATCCTGGATATCCTGATTCAGACAAAATAAAATTATTATTACGCAATTCCCTAACTAATTATCATTTAACCAAGTTACCAAATCATTGATATTTGAAAAGTCTAATAAAGCGTCTGCTAAATTATCCAACTTTTCAATATTCAGAGTTTTTATTTTATCAACCAATGATGAATCTAATTCTCCAAACCGACGATTAAGTAAACGGATAATTGTCCGTTGTTCACCTAGTTTGTTACCTTGTTTCTCACCTTTTTGGAAAATATCTTGATAAATTACTGATTCTTGCATAATATCCTCGTCTTATAGAGAAAGTCCGTTAAAACGGACTCTCATAAAATTACAGTTGTTAGTGTTGATTAATTTTGACATTCATGTTGATTGTCATTTAACCAATTTACCAAATCATTGATATTAGAAAAGTCTAATAAAGCATCTGCTAAATTATCCAACTTTTCAATATTCAAAGTTGTGATTCTATCAACCAATGATGAATCTAATTCTCCAAACCGACGATTAAGTAAACGGATAATTGTCCGTTGTTCACCTAATTCTCTACCTCGTTGTTCACCCCGTTTCTCACCTTCCTTTCTACCCTTTTCTTCGCCTTTTTGCAAAATATCTTGATAAATTACTGATTCTCGCATAATGTCCTCCCTAAGTAATTGACTAATCAGTTGTTTCTCAAACCGTAAACCTGCTAAAATCTCAGTACAGGCTACAATATCCCGCTTGATTTCTATTTCCTCAATTTTAGCAACACTTTCAGCAACCTGCGATAATAAACTTTGAGGTGAATTAGTGCGAGTTAATGGTGCTAATGGTAAAAGTGCGGGATTATTAAGAAATAAAACAGGATCTTGTTCCCACATTCTAATTACTTGATAATGGTGGGTAGTATTTACATCTTGGTAAACATTGATAAAAGCATTTTTATCTTCTGTTTCCTGGAGGAAAATCACGACTTGGATAATGGTACATTCGGGATATAGTCTTTTTAACCGAATATAATAATCTAGGACGCGGAAAGGAATGGGTTTTCGAGAAGTTGATAGTGTCTGAAATTCGATGTGTAAAATTTGGTTTTTACTTTTCAGAAACGTGACAAAATCAGCACGAATTGGTTCAATACTCAATTCAGTTTTCAAAACTTTGACGCTTTGTGGTTCTTCTGGTAGTAACCATCGGGCAAAATCAAGAGGATATTTTTCAGCTAATAGCTTACAAACGTTGTCAAAACTCACGGTTTAATCAGAATTTATATAGTGTTTTTAATTATAACTTAAATTGGTAATTGTCTGAATCAGGATATCCAGGATTATAGGATTTTCAGGATGCTGTTGATAAATTTTCTGTTTGGTGTTTGGTAATTGGTAATTGTCTGAATCAGGATGTCCAGGATGATAGGATTTTCAGGATGTAAGTGTTTTATTGTCTATCAGAAATACAGATTTGAGGATGATATATAATGAATAAATAATTTAATAATTTATCTGCTGTTATTGATTGACTACTAGGGTAACTTAATTTTATTATAATCTCAAATATTCACAAACAAATTACCAATAACATCCTGTACATCCTTAAATCCTGGAAATCCTGATTCTGACATTTTTTAAATAAACTTTAATAATTGTAATCTAGCTTAAATTTTTGTTATAAGTTATACTATTACTAATACTTCACCAATATGATGTATAATTTGATTATGTTAAAAAATATGCTAACTCCCTAATTTTAACATCTTATAAATACCCAATACCCAATACCCAATTCCCAATTCCCAATTCCCAATACCCAATACCCAATACCCAATTCCCAATTCCCAATTCCCCAATATATGATTATCCAACTTCCTGCAATTCTTCCCGGTGAACTTGATTTAGTAGACATAAATAAAAAACTGCGTCAACATCAAATTATATTAGATTGGAGTAGTGTAATTTCTGCACCAGAATCACAATTAGAAATACTTTTAGATGGAATTGATTTAGGAAAAGATGCTGATTGGTTAGGAATAGATGGGGAAATTAGCGATCATATTGCTAATGACATTGCCAATTATACAAATAATCAGAAAAATAAACCTAAAAAATCTCGAACAAAAAAACAGAAAGCTACAAAATTAACTCCTCAAATATGGTAACAAAGTAAACTTTTAGAAACTCAATTTGTGCCATCTGAAGGTAAACAAACAGAAGGACAAGGTAGTCTTTTAGATGTACAGTTTGTACCTGCTAATAATGTTGTTATCGCAGAAGCAAAACCAGCACTAGCAGAGGAAAATATAAAACCTATATTGGAAGCAACGATACCCACAGCTTATAAAATTCGAGAAGAATTAGAAGCAGCAATAATAGCAGATTTACTCGGTCCTGCTGGTGGTGAAGATGAAGAATTAGATGAAAAGAGTGTAAGCGATCGCTATTTAGTAGGACTACTTGCACCCCAACACCGTCGCATCACTGAAGAAACAATAGAAAAATCCAGTGTTGTTAATCAAATATCCAAAGATGATAATGCGGATAAATTAGATGATAAATTAGATGATAAATTACGGGAAGTAGATTGTTATTTACCCGGAAATAATGATGAATTAGCTATTAGTGGTAAAGGTACTGTGGAAGATGGTAGTACAGAAGTTAATGTCCCTCCATTAGAAACTATGTTTCCATCTTCTTTCGGAATGACATTTTGTGTTAATGGTACAGCTAAAGCATTACAAATTACCTCAGGATGGGGACAGTATCACCGTACTGATAGCGGAATCTTGAACAAAGTAGATAGTCAAACTAAAAAAGTTTGGAAACGGGAACAAATTCGCTCTAATTCTCCTACTATTCCTTTAATTGAGGGAGTAATTAATAATTGGATAGTTGATCCACAATATCCAGAAGTTTATGTAAAAGGACAAATTAGGAAACAAAATAACGGTGATTTTATTGTCAGTTTATTTTTAATCAATGGACAAAGAGAAACTAAAGAAAAACGAGATGAAACTTGGTTATTTCAACCAGAATTAAGGGTTAAATCCGCCGATTCTCAACATCCTGATATTTTCTTAAAACGACATCAACCCCGATCATTAGGAAAATTAGATCCTGTAATTTATACTGAAGAAAAAACTATGGCCATGCTTTACCGTAAACAGGTAGAATTTGCCATTGGTCATGGTGTCAGTGTCCATGCAAAAACAGCATCAAGAACTGAAGAACGTGCTGTAGAATTATCAATTTCCGTTATTCCCACTTATGAAGTTCCTAAAACCTCTCCTCCCCAAGTAGACGAAATTCCAGAATTAGCAGGATTGGTTTTAGATATGCAAGAATTATCTACAACTGCAACTGGTGATTTTGCTAATAAAATTAGTCCTTTAATTACAGCTTATCAAAGTTGGATTAATACCCAAAAACAACGGATATCAGACCCCGCAACCGGATTAACAGACTATGAAAATGAAGCGAAAACTGCTATTCAAAAATGTGAACAGACTTTAAATAGAATTAGGGAAGGACTGACATTGTTACAAACCGATGAAAAAGCAGCAGACGCTTTTCGGTTTATGAATCAAGCAATGTATTTACAGAGAGTTCATTCTATTTATTCAGAACAAATCCGTCAAAATAAAACCGCAGATTTACAGCAAATTTCCCTTTCTCAACCTCGCTGGTTTCCCTTTCAGTTAGCATTTATTTTACTCAATTTACCTAGTATTACCAATTTACATCACCCAGATAGAAGTCATCCCCAGGATGCAGTTGCAGATTTACTTTGGTTTCCTACTGGTGGCTATAATGCTGCCAGTTTAAAAGAACGAATTTACTCCAAACGTCCTCAAGAAGAAGGTAGTCCAATGGCAGGTGTACTGATTTACACCGCAGCACCTGACAGCGAGGGAACTTTGGGAGGCTTAGTAAGTTTGGGAGAACCAAAAAAGCTGGGTTATCATATTGACCAAGCTTTAGAACAGATGCAGTTGTGTACTTCTGACCCCTTGTGTGCAGAACATACCCCTTTGAAGGGAACAACTTCTCTACATTGGGCAGCTTGTCATGGGTGTTTATTCAGTCCAGAAACCTCCTGTGAACGGGGAAATAAATATCTAGACCGTGCAGTTTTAGTTCCCACTGTACTAAGTGCGGATTTGGCTTTTTTTCCAGAGGTAAAAGTGTGAGTTCCTCATCAATAAGGTGCGTCAGAGAGAATATATCTGTTTTTTACCAAATTGTCGGGTCTGACGCACCCTACAAACTACAAACTTTGCACCTTTGCATGAGAAAAATTTATTTCCCCTTACTAGGTTTGAGAGATAACAGCAACTCCATTTGAGTCATTGATTTACTAGGACTATTAACAGTCACACCAATACCACGAATAGAAGTGAGAATAGCAATAGCGTCTGGAGGTAGCGGTTGACTTTGAGTAGATAAACGCTCAATGATGGTTTTGGTTTTGTCCATATCTAAATAGAAATAACCACCATTGGGTTTTTGCAAAGAACCCGTAATAGTTTTAAAACTATCACTCTGATCAAGTGCTGCACCTTTACGATCTACCAGTGTGTCCGCAACAGGTCCGCCAATAGCGAGAAATGCCGTATTCTCATTGAGCCAACCATGAGCTACAAGAGCGCCCTGTTGGGGAATTTGCCATTCTGTGATATTTTTACCACCAATGCTTTTTTGAGCAACATTAAGAGATTGCTGTTTGGCAAAATTATCAAGTTTAGTAAAAGTAGCTTCAGCAGTTTTGCGATCGCTCGTATCTAATACTAACGCACCCCCGAAACCTACATTGGCCAATAAACCTTGATTAGATTGAATTGCACCTAAACCAAACTCTCCATTCATCCACCCGAAAATATCTTTATCTAAATCAAGTTGGAGGAATTTTAGTTGTGTCCTCGCTTGTTGCAATCCTTGATTTAATTCAGGATAATCTTTAGATTGCTCAACAAAAGTTTGCCAACTTTTACTAATACCCTGTCCACTTGCTAAAGCCAAAGTTTCACTAGGAAATTGTCCCACAATCTTTGCTGAAGTAGTTTCATATTGAAATTTATTCAGTTGAGGATCTAAATTCACAATCGCTTTAAATCTTAATCCAGCATCATCTATACCCACACCTGCTGTCATTGATTTAACTTGCTTAATTTGTGCGAGAGTTTGTGGCGGTAATGGTTTAGATTGGGGATTGAAAGCCGTTAATTGTTGTACCATATTGGCATAATCAGGTACATAAATTTGTGCTAAATTATTTTTAACATCCACACCTTTGCCCAGAATTTCATTTGCACCTTCTTTACTAGCAAAGGAAGGTTCACCTTTATAGGTATCAATAGCTTTTTCTACAGATTGTTTATTTGATGTTAAAAGTAAATGTTCATTATTCAAAACCGTTACATAAGTCGGTTGACCTTTATCTGTAGATTCAATAATTTTTTGACCTTTGTAGTCCGATTCCTGAACTTTGACGTTTTTTTTGTCTTTCAACTTATTGGCAAATTTCAGAGCGGCTATTTTGTCCTTAATATTTACTACTAACAAAAAATTTGGGGCTTCCGGTGAACGAAAATTATTCTGGGATACTTTTTTGGCCTCTGGTGGTAGTACAGCAATCATCACACCACCAACCCAAGGTTTGATATCTGCTTCGTAAGAAATCTGACTATCATTCAACATTTGTTGGTTGAAATCCTGGAACTCTTTTGCTAATAATTTCTGTGCTTCCGGTGTCCCAAACTGCTGTAACTTATTCCAAAATTCAGGATTAGTGTCAATATAAGTTGCCATTAATGCCGTTGCAGGTACTAATTTAGCACTACCTAAAGGACTAGAACTATTAGCACCACCCTTGAGATACATATAAGCTGCTATACCTCCTGCTATGATTACAGCAGTACCAATCACAGGAATTAAAAATGATGATTTCTTTTCAGACATTGATAAATGCTCCTTATAACTGTAAATTTGGTCACAATTTCGATGAAGTTCTGATTTCTAAATCCTTTTTTATCATTAATTGCCGCTAATTTCACGATATTTACTGATATAATCAAAAGTCTATGGTCATTAAAAAATTGGAATTGGCTTTAAATAATACTCCACTATGGTCAGAACTGAATCCGCAAATGATATTTTATCCTTTTGAAAACAATAGTCAATTTATCACCTCCAAGTTATTCTAAAACTATATGGAAAATTAGTAGTATTTGTACTCAATAAACATTGATCACTGCTCAAAATCCTCTTGAACTGAGGCAGCAAAGAGGTCGGTAGCTGGGGTTTTGAGTATGACAGCAGTAGCTAAATTAGCTGTATCAATCTGTAGATCGGATAGTGACAACGCTACCAAGATCAAACAGTCAAAAAATGTCATACTACGCTACACTTCTTTATTTGTATGACTTACAAAAGAAGGGAACAGGGAACAGGGAACGGGCAACTTTCTAACAGGAAAAACTCATGTTTAAAAACA
>JAKOGY010000275.1 GCA_028658405.1 Dolichospermum sp. ST_sed8
GGAACAGGGAACAGAAGAGGTTTTGGGACATTTTACTTTTCGTTACATACTTCGGTTTTTTTCTGTTCACCTACTTACATCAAAAACTCCTATTTATTCTGATTTTAAATTGCTAAAAAATCATGTACAATTGGTAACTATGTATTTGAAAAAGGTCAAGACTGGATATATACGCATGATAATAGAAAAATTAATTTATCACATTCATCTTCTGGACAACAGGAGGCTCTACCTATGACACTTATATTAGCTATTTTGCCTTTTATTAGCTCAACAACACGCTTTTTCATTATAGAAGAACCAGAAGCACATTTGTTTCCTACATCACAAAAGCATATTGTAAGTTTAATCAGCCAGGTTTTTAATACAACTGAAAAAAAGCATAAATTTTTCATAACCACTCACAGTCCTTACATACTAACAGCTTTTAATAACCTAATTCAAGCAGGTAACACTCTGAAAGCATTAAGAGAGAAAACTGAACAAAATGATTTACTAGAAGCTTTATTTAAAATAGTTCCAGAAAATAAAACATTAGATATTAATGATGTTGCTGCTTACACTATCAAAGATGGTATGATTGAAAGTATTATTAATGAAGAAAATAACTTAATTGATACAAATATTATTGATGATGTATCTAACGAATTTAGTCAAGTGTTTGAAAAATTAATAGGACTTGAATTTGGAGAATAACATCTGTAGATTTAGATAAATGTTCCGAAAAAATCAACTATAAAAATATATTAATAGAAGAAAAGAAAAGTAGTAAAATAATTTTTACGAATGAAAATTTAATAGAACTAACTAAAGTTCAAGTAGATGGCTGTTTAGATATTCAAGGAGTTAAATGTGATTGGTTACTAATTATTAATGAACCTTATATTGAAATTTATATAGAATTAAAAGGTTCTGATGTAGAACACGCCTTTGACCAAATTGAAAATACTATTAAAATTGTCTCAAAAAATCATAAAACAGTCCTCAAGTATTGCTATATAATCACAACTAGATGCCCTATAACATCAACCCAAATTCAAGTTAAGGCAAAATCATTTAGAAACAAGTATAATGCAGTTCTGAAAGTTAAAAAAACAGGATCTAATGAAAATATTAATGTCTTGATTACAGATAAATAAATGTACTGAATATATATATTCTAGAATTTCTCTACTTAGCGATGCGTAAGTATTTTGCTGTTTTATGTAAGCGAGATTTAATACATCAAATAATGTGTTTCCCGTTCTCAGTTATAATTCTGCCGCGTGAATAGTCCTAAAAAGTAGTACATTAAAAAGTGCATCTAGTAGCATTAAAATTTTGATTAAATCACCTGTGCGGAAAATCGTTATTGCTGGTAACTGGAAAATGTTTAAAACCCAGGCAGAATCCGCAGACTTTTTAAGCGGATTTTTGTCTCACTTGGAGGATACCCCCTCAGAACGAGAAATTGTACTGTTTCCTCCCTTCACTGATTTAAGCTTAGTGTCCAAATCTTTACATGGTAGCCGTGTAAATTTAGGCGCACAAAACGTCCACTGGGAAGAGAATGGAGCATATACAGGCGAAATCTCTGCCCCTATGCTTACAGAAATGGGTGTGCGTTATGTAATTGTTGGCCACAGCGAAAGACGGCAGTTTTTTGGAGAAACAGACGTAACCGTGAATCTCCGGCTCAAAGCTGCTCAAAAGCATGGACTCATCCCCATTCTCTGTGTTGGGGAAACCAAACAACAACGAGATGCAGAGGAAACAGAATCAATAATTAGCACCCAGTTAAAAAAAGACTTAGTAGACATCGATCAAACCAACTTGATCATTGCCTATGAGCCAATTTGGGCAATTGGGACTGGTGATACCTGTGAATCGAAGGAAGCAAATCGGGTAATTGGCTTAATTCGCAGTCAATTAACTAATCCCCTAGTTCCTATCCAATATGGCGGTTCAGTCAACCCGAATAATATTGATGAAATTATGGCACAACCAGAAATTGACGGCGCTCTCGTTGGTGGCGCTAGTCTAAAAGCTGATAGTTTTGCCAGAATTGTCAACTATCAATAATGGGGATTGGGGATTGGGGATACATCAATTAAAAGTTAAAAAATTTCATGTCTCATAACTTAACTATCAGAGATCACTGTTTTGCTTGGGGAAAGCGGACTTATATCATGGGGATTTTGAATGTCACCCCTGATAGTTTTAGTGATGGTGGTAAATTTAACACCACATCAGCCGCTTTAAACCAGGCACAGGCAATGGTGGCGGCTGGTGCTGACATTATTGATATTGGTGGACAATCAACCCGTCCAGGGGCAGAACAAATATCCCTAGAAGCAGAACTGGAGCGAGTGATATCAGTTTTGGAGTTGCTTCGTCCACTAATTGATGTCCCCATTTCCGTAGATACAACTAGAGCAGAAGTAGCTAAAGCTGCAATTATCGCTGGGGCTGATATAGTTAATGATATTTCTGCTGGTACATTTGACCCCCAAATGTTGCCAACTGTTGCCAGTTTAAATGTGCCGATTGTGTTAATGCACATCCGAGGAAAACCCCAAACTATGCAGAAATTCACAGATTATGAAGATCTAATTCCTGATATTTATCAATTTTTATCTCAGAAAATTACCGAAGCTACACTTTTGGGAATTGACCCAAATAAAATAATTATTGATCCTGGTATTGGTTTTGCTAAAAACCATGAGCAGAATTTAGAAATTTTTCGCCGTTTAGAATCATTAAAAACACTCAATTCTCCAATTCTGGTGGGAGCATCTCGTAAAAGTTTTATAGGTAATATTCTCAATCAACCAGATCCGAAAGCAAGAGTCTGGGGAACAGCCGCAGCCTGTTGTGCAGCGATTTTTAATGGTGCAGATATCCTCCGAGTTCATGATGTTCAAGAAATGCAAGAAGTTACTCTAGTAGCAGATGCAATTTACCGTGAAGGTTAGGAGTCAGGAACAAGAAAGAATATAGAACCAGAAAAAGGGGTTGATGTTTACAGTTTATGGTGAATAAATCGAGATACTAACCTTTGAAAAGTTCGTAAAATCCTTGGCTAAGGAATAATCCAATATTGATGACGATCTACCAATCGAAAGGAGTTTCTGATGGCACTTTTGGAGTTGGATAAATAACTTTCATTTCTATCCCTAAAAAATCACTTATTTCCAGCTATTGTTGTTTGTCCAGAGAATTGTTCAAAAGGCATATAACCATAGCTACCCACTATAGTCATCGTCCCACTATCTTTACTCGCTACAGTTTGTACTGAACCAAAGTCCACTAAATAGAGGTTGCCGATACTATTACCAGAACGGTTAGTCAAGAGAATATTACTTGGTTTAATATCTCGATGAATTATTGGTGGGATTTGTTCGTGTAGATAGGTGAGGATATTTAAAAAACTTTCAGCTAGTTCAATAACTTCAACTTCAGAAAATTTTCGTCCATTACGAATTACTGTTTCTAGAGAAGGAGCATCAATATAGGTTTGGATGAGAAAGAAACTCTTAATATTATCAATTTCTGCTTCAAAGTAATCCAGATATTTTGGGATTCCAGGGTGGTTTAAGTTTTGCAAAGTTTTTGCTTCGCGCTCAAATAGTTTCAAGTCATCCCACTGAAATTCTTGACCAAGTTGTAAAGTCTTGACGATAACTAATTGTTGAGTATGTAAATCCTTGGCTAAGAATGTCTGTCTTGCTGCCTTTTTACTAAGCTGTCGGCAGATTTCATAGCGATTGACTAAGAGAACTCCAACTTCCATTTTCACCTCATTTAAAATTTTTGTAGTTATTCAGAAACTTGTTACCCTCCAATTTCAAAAACATCCCACTTCCAGGTGCAAGGTCTTCACCCTCATAAATATACAAATAATTTGGGATAATTTATTTCTTGGAACTCCCTTGAGGTAAATCATTCAATTCATCCACGTCTGGTGTTGGTTGCACAATTTGTAGACCTTTCGACAATTGTAACGGGGAATATGCTTAAAATTACTTATTATTTATCTGCTGAATTAAATTGAGAGTATATTGATATTCAGCAATTTTTCTTTGTTCTTGAAATAGTTCAGATGCTTTTTGTAAATCGGTAATAGCCCCTTTCTTATCTCCTGATAGAGCAAGAGCAACACCCCTGTTAACGTAGGCTGCTCCAAGGTTAGGATTAATACGCAGGGCTTGATTGCAATCGTCAATCGCCCCTTTTACATTTCCTGATTGAGCAAGAATATTACATCTGTTTATGTAGGCTAGGATAAGTTTAGGATTAATACGTATAGCTTGGTTGAAATCTTCAATTGCCCCTTTCATATCTCCCAATAACGAAAGAGCAAGACCCCGGTTATTGTAAGCGCCTGCATAGTTAGGATTAATACGCAAGGCTTGATTGTAATCTTCAATTGCCCCTTTCACATCTCCCGATTCACGGCGAGTAGCACCTCGGTTGAGATAAGCGTCTGCATAGTTAGGATTAATACGCAAGGCTTGGTTGTAATCTTCTATCTCCCCTTTCAAATCTCCTAATTCATGACGGGCAGCACCTCGGTTATAATAGGCTTGTGCAAGATTAGGATTAAGATTTAGGGCTTGGTTGAAATCTTTAATCGCTCCTTTTGGATCTCCCAATAACGTACGGGTAGCACCCCGGTTGAGATAAGCATTTTCATAGTTAGGATCAAGATTTAGGGCTTGGTTGAAATCTTCAATCGCTACTTTAAAATCTCCCAATTCACTGCGGGCAGCACCCCGGTTATGGTAGGCTTTTGAATCGTTAGGATTAAGACGTAAGGCTTGGTTGAAATCTTCAATTGCTCCTTGAAAATCTCCCAATTCACTGCGAGCAACACCTCTGTTTAGGTGAGCATATGCTATTGTAGGATCAATACGTAGGGCTTGGTTGTAATCTTCAACTGCTCCTTGAAAATTTCCTGATTCACGATAGGCCGTACCCCGATTGAGGTAGGCTGATTTATTATTAGGATTAAGACGTATAGCTTGGTTGTATTCTTCAATTGCCCCTTTTGTATCTCCTAATAACGCACGGGTAGCACCCCGGTTGAGATAAGCGTCTGCATAGTTAGGATTAATACGCAAGGCTTGATTCAAATCTTCAACTGCCCCTTTTATATCTCTCGATTGAAGACGGGTAAGACTTCGCTTCAAGTAGAATTCTGCATCTTGAGGGTTAACTTGTACTAACAGTAATCTTGATTCTCTTGCTGAATCTAAAATATTCGGCACATTTTGAGCATCAACTTTAGGGCTATATAATATTGCTCCTAGTACAAAAACCAAACTTGTTAATTTTGATATTTTCATTCCATTTTACCCTTTTTATTCAAAGTATATAGTTTTGCAATCAAATTGCTAAAGTCTCTTTTTCTGAAGCGGAAATTGGAGAAATATTCAAAAGATTTATCTATTGTTTATCTGCTGAATTAAATCGAGAGTCTTTTGATATTCAGCTATTTTTCCTTGTTGTTGAAATAGTTCAGACGCTTTCTGTAAATCTTTAATTGTCCCTTTCATATCTCCTGATAGAACAAGAGCAGTACCTCGCATGAAGTAGGCTTCTGCATATTTAGGATTAAGGAGCAAAGATTGATTAAAATCTTCCATCGCCTCTTTTATATTTTTCAATTCAAACTGGATAGAACCTCTGATTGCATAGGCTTCTGCATTCTTAGGATTAAGAAGCAAGGCTTGTTTTAAATCTTCCATTGCTCCTTTCTTATCTCCCGACTTAAAGCGGATAGCACCTCTTCCAGCATAAGCTTCTGCATATTTAGGATTAAGGAGCAAAGATTGGTTTAAATCTTCCATCGCCTCTTTTACATTTCCCGATTCAAACTGCATATAACCTCTGAAATAATAGGCTTCTGCATATTTAGGATTAAGACGCAAGGCTTGGTTAAAATCTTCCATCGCTCCTTTCTTATCTCTTGATTGAAAGCGGGAAAAACCTCGGTTGCCATAGGCTACTGCTTCATTAGGATCAAGAAGTAAGGCTTGATTAAAATCTTCAATCGCCCCTTTATTATCTCCCAATTGACGGCGGGCAAAACCTCGGTTATTGTAGGCTACTGCATATTTAGGATTAAGACGCAGGGCTTGGTTGTAATCTTCAATTGCTCCTTTCACATCTTCCGATTTCAAACGGACATTACCTCGTCTATGGTAAACCTCTATATATTTAGGATTAAGACGCAGGGCTTGGTTGTAATCTTCAATTGCCCCTTTTACATCTTCTAATTCATTACGGAAATCGCCTCGATTGCTGTAGACTACTGCATCATTAGGATCAAGACGGAGGGATTTATTTAAATATTCCATTGCTCCTTTCTTATCTCCTGATTGAAAGCGAATAATACCTATGTTATTGTAAGCCTCGGCATCATTAGGATTAAGACGTAGGGCTTGGTTGAAATCTTCAAGCGCCCCTTTCACATCTCCTGATTCCAATCGGGCTTCACCACGCTTGATGTAAAATTTTGGATCTTGAGAATTAACTTGTACTAACAGTAATCTTGATTCTCTTCCTGACTCTAAAATATTCGGCACATTTTTAGCATCAACTTTAGAGCTATATAATATTGCTCCTAGTACAAAAACCAAACTTGTTAATTTTGATATTTTCATTTTGTTTTCCTTCTTCAATTAAGAACTTTTCAGATTTATCAATACCTTCGCTATAGTGCAAAACATGAGAATTGCTACTAATAACTGCTACTTGAGATGAGGTGTAAATGCTGACTGGCTATCAACCGCCACCACCGCCGCCACCCCCGCCGCCGCCACCGCCACC